>NZ_JBHWUI010000042.1:0-56034 GCF_042737525.1 Kitasatospora sp. NPDC059973
CGGCGCGGCGGCCGACGGCGCGGCCCCGCCCGGGAGGTTCCGGGCGGGGCCGGTCGGGCCGGTCGGTGCCGTCGGCCGGGCGAACGCCCCGGGTCAGTACGGCTGGACGAGGACGTGCGCGGCGCCCGGGATGCCGACCTTCAGCAGCTCGTCCTCCTCCGGGGTGGTCGGCGTGCCGGTCTCCTGCTTCAGGACCGCCCGCGAGAGCGCCTGCACCCACATCGCCCGCGGCCGGCGGCGCTCCTCCCAGGCGGCGAGCGCGGCCGCGACGTCCGTGGCCGGGTCCTCGACCGCGTCCAGGCTCTGGGCCAGCACCAGCGCGTCCTCGACCGCCATCGCCGCGCCCTGCGCCAGGTGCGGGGTGCTCGCGTGCGCGGCGTCGCCGGCCAGCACCACCCGGCCGACGTGCCACGGCTCCTCGACGCTGACCTGGGAGATCCGCGAGTAGACCACCGCGGCCGGGTCGGTGACCAGCGCCAGCGCCTCGGCGACCGGGCCGCCGAAGCCGGTCAGCCGCTCGGCCAGCTGCTCGTGGGCGCGCTCCTCGTCCGGGCGGAAGTCCGCCGGCTCGGCGAACACCGATCCCAGGTACATCAGCTCGTCGGTGATCGGGGTCAGCAGCGCCTTCGCCCGCTGGTTCCCGGCGGACATCACCACGCCCTGCACCTCGGGCGAACGCGGCAGCGTCACCCGCCAGTTGGCGAAACCGGTGTACTCGGGCAGGTACTTCTCGCCGTACAGCCGGCGGCGCAGCGGCGAACCGATCCCGTCGAAGCCGACCACCAGGTCGTAGCGGCCGTGGTGGCCGTCGGTCAGGGTGACGTCGACGCCCGCGCCGTCGTCGGTCAGCTCGGCGATCGTGGTGCCGAAGCGGAGGGTGGCACCGGCGGCGGTGGCGGCGTCGCCCAGCACCCCGGCCAGGGCGGGGCGCGGTATGCCGTTGTTGGACGGGGCGTCACCCATCCGGGGCTGCGGGATCTTGGCGAGGGTGGCCCCGGACGGGTCGCAGATGGTCAGCACCTCCCACTCGAAGCCGGCCGCCAGGCAGGCCTCCAGCACGCCGATCTCGCGCATCACGTGCAGGGCGTTGGACGGCTGGATGATGCCGACGCCGAGCGCCTCCAGGCCGTCGCGCAGCTCGGCCACGTCGACCCGGTGGCCGCGCCGGGCGAGCGCGGTGGCCAGGGTCAGGCCGCCGATGCCGCCGCCGTGGATCAGTACGCGCAGGGGTGAGGTCATGACGGGGGTCTCCCAAGGGGGTCGGTGCGGGCGGTGCGGTGGGGTCGGGTGCGGGGTGGTCGGGGAAGGGCGGGCCGGGGTCAGCCGACCGGCGCGGGCCGGGCGGCGGAGAGGTCCATCAGGTGGTCGACCAGGGCCAGCAGCAGGTCCCGGCCGAAGCCGCGGTCGCGCACGTCGCCGAGCAGCATCGGGACCTGCGGGTCCAGGTCCAGGGCGGCCCGGATCTCGTCCGGCGTCCGGGTGTTCTGCCCGTGGAAGCAGTTGATCGCCACCACGAAGGGGATGCCCCGGCTCTCGAAGAAGTCGATCGAGGCGAAGCTGGTCTCCAGCCGGCGGGTGTCGGCGATGACGACGCCGCCGAGCGCGCCGTTCACCAGGTCGTTCCACATGAACCAGAAGCGCTCCTGGCCGGGGGTGCCGAACAGGTAGACCACCAGGTCGGGGCTGACCGTGATCCGGCCGAAGTCCAGGGCGACGGTGGTGGTGTCCTTGCTGTCCACGCCGGACAGGTCGTCGACGCCCACGCTGGCACGGGTCAGGTACTCCTCGGTGCGCAGCGGGGCGACCTCGCTGACCGAGCCGACCAGGGTGGTCTTGCCGACGCCGAAGCCGCCCGCGATGAGGATCTTCACGGCGGACGGCGCGGTGGCGCCGGAGGCGGAGGAGGAGGGAAGGGGTGCGGTCGGTGCCATGGTTCAGAGTCTCCGGAGTCCTTCGCGAACGGCCGTCAGCAGGCCGAGGTCCAGGCCCCCGCCGGCCCGGGCCACCGAGAGCGGCGCCCGGGCCAGCAGCAGGCCCTGGGAGATCAGGTCGCCCAGGAGGATCTTGGTGACCGAGATCGGCAGGTCCAGCTCCGCCGCCACCTCGGCGACGGCGGCCGGACGCCGGCAGCGGTCCAGGATCATCCGGTGCTCGGGCTGGAGCCCGCGCGGCCCCGAGCGGGAGGAGCCCCGCGCCAGGACGGTGCGGGCCTCCTCCGACACGGTGGTCAGCACGGTGATCAGGGTGAGGTCGTCGCGCTCGGGCGCGGTGCGGCCGCGGGTGATGGTGTACGGGCGCACCATCGTGCCGGCACCGTCGTCCTCGTCCTCGTCGGGCACCTCGCTCCAGTGCGGGATCACCGGGGCATCAACCCCGGTTCCTGGCCGCGAAGGCGTCGAAGTCGCTGCGCACCGGCGTGCTCAGCTTCTGGCCGACCTGCTGGACCAGGGTGTGCATGGCCACCGACATCACCTCGGCGTCCACCTCCTGGGAGGCGACCACGGCCAGGTGGGTGCCCTGCGCCGCGGCGATGATGAACAGCCAGACCTCGGACAGCTCGACGATCACCTGGTGCACCGGCCCGCCGTCGAACAGCTGGCCGACGCCCCGGGCGAGGCTCTGCTGGCCGGTCGCGACGGCGGCCAGCCGCTCGGCGTCGGCCCGCTCGATGGTGCGGGAGTGGCTGACGACCAGGCCGTCGTCGGAGAGCAGCACGGCGTTTCTGGTCCCGGCCACCGAGTCGACGAGTCCGTCCAGCAGCCAGTCCAGGTCCTGGTGGGTGGCGATCGTGCGGTTCATGACTGGTCATCCGTCCTAGTGGTTCGGGGATCCGCGGCGGGCAGGGCCCAGGGGGCCGGGTCCGGTGCGGGCGCCGGGGAGCCGGCGGATCCGGTGGGGGGCGCCGGGCGGGAGCCGCGGGTGAAGACGTCGGGCCCGGGGAGGTGGACCTCGCCGGAGTCCTGGCCGCGGGCCACCCGGGACTGTCGCTGGAAGGCGCCGATGGCCGCCCCCGAGCGGCGCGGGGGGCGCTGGAACGCGCCGACCGAGCCGATCGGCGTGCCGAAGGAGCCCGGCATGCCCGGCGCTCCGGTGACGCGCTCGCCGGGCGCCGGGGCCGGCGGCGGGACGCGCAGCTCGGCGGCCAGGCTGGCCTGGCGCACCCGCTGCGGCAGCGGAGCCTGGCCGTCGGCCGGCTCGCTGAGCGGCACCGTCGAGGCGTACTCGCGCCGCTCGGCGAGGCGGTAGTGGTCGGCCGGGCGGTACTGCTCGTCGGCGTAGGGGGCCTCCGCGGGCGTCACCTTGGCGTAGGCGATGTCCGGGTAGGCGGGGGCGTCCTGGGCGGGGGTGCCCCGGGCGGGGGTGTCTCGGGCGGGCGTCTCCTGGGCGGGCGCGGCGTACTCCGGGGTGCCGTCGGCGGGCGCGGCGTACTCCTGGCCCCCGTAGGCGTCCGTGCCGTACCCGTTCGTCCCGTAGCCGTCGGTGCGGTACCCGTCGGTGCCGTACTCGCCGCCGCCGTGGCCGGCCGTGCCGTACTCGCCGGCGCCGTACCCCGCGCTGCCGTAGCCGGCCGAGGCGTCGACCGGGGAGCTGTGCTCGACCGGCTGCTCGGGCGCGGGCGGCTGGATGTACTCGACGTGCGCGAACGCCTCGGCCGAGTTCTCCGCGGCCGCCGTCGCGACCAGGACGGTCTCCGGCGGCTCGATCGCCGGCGGGGCCGTCGCGACCGCCGTCGCCACGGTGGCCTCCGGGTCCGCCGGCCGGGCGTGGGCCCGGGTCCCGGCGAGGGCGGCCGGCGCGGTCCCGCGGGTGCGCCGGGCGAGCGGGATCGGCTCGACCGGGGTGGCGTCCGGCAGCCCGGCGTCACCGTCGATGACCAGCTCGTCGGGGACGAGCACGACCACCCGGGTGCCGCCGAAGGCCGACGGGCGGAACTCGATCCTCAGGTTGGAGTTGGCGGCCAGCCGGGCGACCACGTAGAAGCCGAGGCGGATGTCGTCCGCCCGGGCCAGCACGTCCATCCGGGGCGGACGGCTCATCAGCTCGTTCGCCGCGTCGTACTGCTCCGGGTCCATGCCGAGGCCGCGGTCCTCGATCTCCACCGCGAGTCCGCGGCCGACCATCGCGGCACGGACCTCGACCGGCGTCGGCGGCTTGGAGAAGCTCGCGGCGTTCTCCATCAGCTCGGCGATCACGTGCGCGACCGGGCCGACGGCGCGCTCGGAGAGCCACGGGTGGCCCTCGACGTCCAGCATGATCCGCCGGTAGTCCTGCACCTCGCTCTGGGCGGCCCGCAGCACGTCCAGCAGCGGGACCGGCTTGCGCCAGCGCCGCTGCGGCTGGCCGCCGGCCAGGATGACCAGGTTCTCCTCGTAGCGCCGCAGGCGGGCGGTGAGGTGGTCGAGGTCGAACAGGCCCTCCAGCACCTCCGGGTCCTCGTGCTTGCGCTCCAGCTCGTCCAGCTTGCGCAGCTGCTGACCGATCAGCAGCTGGGTGCGGCGGGCGATGCGCTGCAGCAGCCGCTCGAAGCCGCGGTGCTGGTCGGCCTGCCGGACGGAGGTCTCCAGCGCGGAGGTGCGGGCCAGGTTGAGCGCCTGGCCGAGCTGGGCCAGCTCGTCGGTGCCGTTGCCGTGCGGGTCGGCGGTGATGGCGCGGCTCTCGGCCTCGACGTCGACCTGCTCGCCCCGCGAGAGGCGCTCCACGACCTCGGGCAGCGTCCGCTCCAGCTCCTCGGCCTGGGTGTGCAGCGCCTTGATCCGGCGGCGCAGCGAGCGGGTCAGCCGCCAGCTGGTGAGGATCACCGCGACGACCGCGATCAGGCCGATGACGGTGGTCAGCACGAAGGCGGTGAGCAGCGAGAGGAAGGAGCCCTTGCCGACCTCGACGATGCCGTCGGTGCGGGTCTCGATCGCCTTCACCAGCTCCGGGTTGAGCTGGTCGAGCGCCTGGCGCCACTGGTCCTGGGCGGCCGGGAGCTTGACGGCGCCGCTCGGATCGGCCGGGGTGGCCCTGATCAGCGACTGCTCCACGGAGGCCTTGGCCTGCCAGGCGGGGCTGGTCATGACGTCCTGCCAGGCGGCGGCCTCGGCGGCCGGCACGTACGGCACGACCTGCACGGTGAACAGGTGGTCCTGCGCGCCGATCGCCTGCTGGACCTGCTGGTAGTCGCCGGCGGTGAGCTTGCCGGACGGCCAGCCGCGGGCCAGCAGGGCGTCCTCGCGGGCCAGCATCTCCTTGGCCCAGAAGGCGTTCACCAGGGTCTTGGAGATCCAGGTGACCTCGCCGTTGTCGACGTGGCTCAGCGCGGTGAACAGCCGCAGGTCGACGGCGATCAGGTCGGTGTAGTAGGTGAAGGCGGTCTGCTGGTCGACGGCTGCGCGGTCGATCGCCGCCCGCTGCTCGGCCAGCTTGCCCATCGCCTGCCGGGCCTCGGTGACCGCGGTGCGCACCTCGGTGGGCGCGCTGTCGGCGGTCTCGTCGGAGAGCGACTGGAACTGGCGCACCGCGTCGTCGGTGAGCTGGCGCTGGCGGCGCAGCGCGTCGGTGACGCTGCCGGGCCGGGCGAGTGCCTCGGCGCTGAGCCGGCGCTCCTCCTGGAGGTTGTAGTAGACGTGGTTGGACGGCTGCCCGGCCTTCTGGGCCAGCAGGCCCTGGGCCGCCTGGCGCTGGAAGTCGAGGAAGGTCTGGCCGCTGGTGACCGCCCAGAGGGCGGCGAGGGCGAGACTGGGGACGACGGCCAGGACGAGCAGCGCCGTCCGCAGGGACAGGCGCGGACGCCTGCGGGGGGACTTCGGCGTCGGGGGCCGCCGATTCGCACGCGCGCGCAGAGCTGACTCCTTGGGACTGGCGGCCGGCCTGGTGGGGCCGAACCGTCCGGGGGCACGAGCTTTTGACGAAGTGATACTAGTCATACGGTGTGATAGGAGTGAAAACTCGTTCGCTGCCTGGACGGTGTGCGCACACAGTCTTAACACACCGTCATCGGGCCGTTAATGATCGGTGAACGAAGGAGCCTTGCGGGGCGCGGCGCTCCGGGGCTCCGGCGGCCGGCCGCCGATGCGCCGTGATCGTGTGCGGAGCGTGCCTCCCGATTGCCCGCGCGGCCGGGGGGCGGCTGCCCGCCGGTGCGGCCGCGACTGCCCGAACGGGCCCTCGTGGAGGCGGGCTGACGGGGGCTCGGGCCGGCGGCCGGCCCGGCCCGTCGGGCCGCCCCGGCGGCTCGGGCGACTCAGGTGTCTCGGGCGGCTCAGGTGGCTCAGGCGGTTCAGGGGCTCGGGTGGCTCAGGCGGCGAGCAGGCGGGTCAGGGTCGAGGTCAGTTCGTCCGCCAGGACCTGCCCGGCCGCCTCCGCGTCGCGCCGGCGGACGGCCTCCACCAGCTCCGCGTGGGTCGCGTAGCCGTGGTGCGGATCGCCCTCGCGCAGCCCCAGCAGTCCGACCAGCTCGACCAGGCGCTCCCGGAGCACCGGGACGAACTCGGCGAACAGATCGGAGAGCACCGGATTGTGGGCGGCCGCCACCACCGTCGCGTGCAGGGCGATGTCCGCGTCCACGAAGGCGGCGTCGTCCGCCGCGCCCGCCGCGTGGCGGGCGGTCAGCGCCCGGTCGAGCGCCGCCTCGTCGGCCTCGTCGTGCCGGACGGCGGCCAGCCGGGCCGCCTGGACCTCGATCATCGCCCGCACCTCGTACACGTGCGCCAGCTCGGCCCGGCGCAGCCGCGCCGACCAGTCCTCGCCCGGCCGGTCCGCCGTCACGAACACCCCCGAGCCCTGGCGGCTCTGCACCATGCCGGCGCCCGCCAGCGCGCGCAGCGCCTCCCGGACGGTGGACCGGCCGACGCCCAGCTCCTTGGCCAGGGCCACCTCGCCGGGGAGCTTGCCGCCGACCGGCCACTGCCCGGCCGCGATCTGCTCGGCGATCCGCCGGGTCGCCTGGTCGACCAGGGGGGAGGGGCGCAGTGGGTCGAGCGGAGACATCGCGTTCACCTGTCAGGTTGTCTGAGGACTTGGTTCACGGTTACGGTACCCCGCATGAAGTCGTGGAGTCTCCTTCCCGGCTGCCTTCGCGGTGGCCTTCTTGGTGGCCTTCTTGGTGGCCGCAGCGGGGTCTGACCGGACCGGCACCCCGCTGCGGGGCGCCGTGCTGCCGGTTCGTCCTCCGGTGCAGAACCCGAGACGAAGGACCTCCCCCATGCCATTCCCCACGCTCCGCACCCCCGCCGGGCCCGTACCGGCCGCGGCCCCCGCCTGGAACCCGCAGCGCGGCAGCGCGATGCCGTTCCAGCGCTACCGCCCCGCCCACGAGCGGGTCGAGCTGCCCGCCGGCGACCGGCGGCAGTGGCCCTCCCGGCGGATCGAGCGGGCCCCGCTCTGGGTGCCCGTCGACCTGCGCGACGGCAACCAGGCGCTGGCCGAGCCGATGGACCCGGCGCGCAAGCAGCGGATGTTCGACCTCTTCCTGGCCATGGGCTTCAAGGAGATCGAGGTCGGCTACCCCTCCGCCAGCCGGACCGACTTCGACTTCGTCCGCCGGCTGGCCGACACGCCCGGGGCCGTCCCCGAGGACGTCACCGTGGTGGTCTTCACCGCCGCCCGCGCCGACCTGGTCGAGCGGACCTTCCGCTCCGTCGAGGGGCTGCCCCGGGTGGTCGTGCACCTCTACACCGCCACCGCGCCGATCTGGCGCGACGTGGTGCTCGGCCGCGGCCGGGCGGAGGTGCGCGCCCTGGTCACCGAGGCCGCCGAACTGATGGCCCGGCTGGCCGAGGGCCGCCCCGGCGTCCGCTTCGAGTTCTCGCCGGAGGTGTTCAACCTGACCGAGCCGGACTACGTCCTGGAGGTCTGCAACGGCCTCACCGAGCTGTGGGACGCGAGCCCCGACCGGCCGGTGATCCACAACCTGCCCGCCACCGTCGAGATCGCCACCCCCAACGTCTACGCCGACCAGATCGAGTACGTGCACCGCCACCTGGTCCGGCGGGAGTCGGTGATCCTCTCCGTCCACCCGCACAACGACCGCGGCACCGGGGTCGCCTGCGCCGAACTCGCCCTGCTGGCGGGCGCGCAGCGGGTCGAGGGCTGCCTGTTCGGCAACGGCGAGCGGACCGGCAACGTCGACCTCGTCACGCTGGCGCTCAACCTGCACACCCAGGGCGTCGACCCGATGATCGACTTCTCGGACATCGACGAGATCCGGCGCACCGTCGAACACGTCAACCGGCTGCCCGTGCACGAACGCCACCCCTACGCCGGCGACCTCGTGCACACCGCCTTCTCCGGCACCCACCAGGACGCCATCCGGAAGGGCTTCGCGCACCACGCCAAGGCGGCGGCCGACCTCGGCCTGCCACCGGGCCGGGCCCCGTGGGCCGTCCCCTACCTGCCGATCGACCCGGCCGACCTCGGGCGGGACTACGAGGCGGTGATCCGGGTCAACAGCCAGTCCGGCAAGGGCGGGATCGCCTACCTGCTGCAGACCGGGCACGGGCTGGGCTGCCCCGGCGGCTCCAGATCGAGTTCGCCCGGGTGGTCCAGGAGTCGGCCGACGACAGCGGCCGCGAGGTCGGGGCCGACGAGCTGTACGCGCTGTTCCGCTCCCACTACCTGGACGCGGCCCCGGCCGTCGACTGGCGCACCGGGGAGGAGGACGGCCGCCACTGGGCCGAGGTCGGCGGGCACCGGGGCGAGGGCAACGGCCCGCTGGACGCCGTCACCGCCGCACTGCGCGCCGCCGGGACGGCCGTCGACATCCTCCGCTTCACCGAGCACGCCGTGCGCACCGGGCCCGACAGCGACGCCGTCGCCTACGTCGAGGCGCGGGTGGCGGGACAGGTGGTCTGGGGCGCCGGCCGGGACTCCTCCGTCCTCGCGGCCGGGGTCCGGGCCGTGCTGAGCGCCGTCGGCCGGGCGGCCGCGGGGCACGGGAGGATGCCGGTATGACACCCTCCCTCCCCGCCCGGAGCCAGGCGGTCGCCGACGCCCTCGCGGCGGCCGGCCTGCCCGGCGAGATCCGCGTCCTGCCCGACTCCGCGCGCACCGCCGCCGAGGCGGCCGCCGCCCTCGGCTGCGAGGCCGGGGCCATCGCCAACAGCCTGGTGTTCAGCTGCGACGGCGCTCCGCTGCTGGTCATGACCAGCGGGGCGCACCGCGTCGACACGGCCTACCTGGCCGGGCGGCTGGGCACCGGCCCGATCGTCCGGGCGAGCGCCGCCGAGGTCCGCGAGGCCACCGGCCAGGCCATCGGCGGCGTCGCCCCGGTGGGCCACCCGGCGCCGCTGCGCACCGTGGTGGACGAGGCGCTGGCCGGGTACGAGCTGCTCTGGGCGGCCGCCGGACACCCGCACACCGTGGTGCCGATGACCTACGACGAACTGCTCCGGCTCACCGGCGGCACGCCGTCGGCGGTGGTCGCTCCCTAGCCTCCGGTCCCCTGACGCCGCGCGCGCGTGGCGTCAGGGGGCGGGCGACGGGGTCGATTTCACCTTTGGATCATCCCTTGGTAGTTTCTTCCTCGTCGGCGGGACGAGATCGCGGAAGTGATCGGAAGCCCGGCGGTCAGGCGTCGGTGGTGCAGTGGTAGCACGCCCGCTTTCAGCGGGAAGGGTTCGTTCGATTCGGGCCCGGCGCTCGGACATGCAGGGCGGGAGTCGTCATCGGCTCCCGCCCTCGCTGCTTTCCCGGGGGCCTTCGCTCCGGGGCCCTTCCGTCATCGGCTCCCCGCGTCCGGGCTCTTCGGCCCCGGGTTCTTCGGTCCCGGGTTCTTCGGCCCCGGGTTCTTCGGTCCCGCGCTCTTCGGTCCCGGGTTCTTCGGCCCCGGGTTCTTCGGTCCCGCGCTCTTCGGTCCCGGGCTCTTCGGTCCCGGAGCCGAGGCGCGGGCGACCAGGAGCAGGAACAGCCCGCACAGCGCCACGAGCAGCCAGCCGGGCCGCGACGCGACGGCCAGGCCGTCCGGACCGACCCCCACCACCAGGCCGCCCGCGACCGCGATGCCGATCGCCGCACCGACCTGACGCGCGGTGGAGGTGATCGCCCCGGCCACCCCGGCCCGGGACGGCGGCAGCCCGCCGACCGCGGTGTTGGTGATCGGCGCGTTGGCGAAACCGAAGCCGACGCCGATGAGCAGGTAGGCCGCCAGGAGCAGCGGGATACCGGTGTCCGGGCCGAGATCCACCAGACAGAGACCGCCCGCGGCGACGAACCCGCCCGCCAGCAGGAGCGGCCGCCGCGGCCCGAACCGCGCCACCAGGGAGCCGGACCACGGCGCGCACACCGTCGCCCCGAGCGCCATCGGCAGGGTCGCCGCCCCGGTGGCCAGCGCCGTCCAGCCCCGGGCGTGCTGGAGGTACAGCGTGTTGAGCAGCAGGCTCACGTTCAGGGCGACGAACAGGGCCACGGCGCCCAGGGCCGCCATGGCGAACGGCATCCGGCGGAAGAGCGCGAGGTCCATCAGCGGCTCGGGCCGGCGCAGCTCGACCCGGGCGAACCCGGCGGTGGCGAGCGCCGCCACCGCGCAACCGGCCACTGCCGCAGGAGAGGTCCAGCCGATCCGGGGGCCCTCGATGAGCACGGCCACCGCACTGCCCAGGGCCAGCACCAGCAGCGCCTGGCCGGGGAGGTCGAGCCGCCGGGCGCGCTGCCCGTGCGACTCCGGCACGAACACCGCCACCAGGACGAGGGCGGCGAGGATGACCGGCGCGTTGATCCAGAACACCGAGCGCCAGCCGAAGGCCGCGATGAGCGCCCCGCCGGTGACCGGCCCGGCCGCCATGCTGAGCCCGAAGACGGACGCCCAGACGCCGATCGCCCGGGCCCGCTCCCGGGGGTCGGGCATCGTGTTCACCACGATCGCCAGGGCGACCGGGCTGAGCATCGAGGCACCGATCCCCTGGGCGGCCCGGGCCGCGACGAGGAAGCCGAGCGAGGGCGCCACCGCGCAGGCGAGCGAGGCGAGCCCGAAGACGACCAGCCCGGTCCGGAACACGCGCCGGCGGCCGAAGCGGTCCGCGAGGGCGCCGGCCGAGATCAGCAGACCGGCCAGGACGACGGTGTAGGCGTCCACGACCCATTCCAGCCCGCTGGTGCCCACCGCCAGCCCGCGCCCGATCTCGGGCAGGCCGACGTTGACGATGGTGGTGTCCAGCCCGACCAGGAACATGCTCAGCGCGCACACGGCGAGGACCGTCCACCGTCGGCGGGTGCTCAGTGCGGGTCGATCAGCCAGGATTGTCGTGGTCACGGGCCCACCTTCGGTTCGGTAACGTCTGCGGCCCCATGCTCGGACCGGGCGGCAGCGCCGGCCCAGCATCTTTGCGAAGACCGCAAAATCGCGCTCCGGCCCGCCCGAGGGGCCGGACGGACCGGAGGCACCCCATGAACGGCGACCGCACCGACCCCGTGAAGTCCGTGAAGCCCGGGGAGCCTGTGACGCCCGGGGAGTCACCGGAGTCCGGGGAGCCCGTCGCGCCGGTGGCCGGCGGCGACGACGTCGACGAGATCCTCGCCGGCATCGGGCCGCGGCTGCGGGCCCTGCGCCGCGACCGCGGGCTCACCCTGGAGGCCCTCGCGGAGACCACCGGGATCTCGGTGAGCACGCTGTCGCGCCTGGAGTCGGGCAAGCGGCGCCCGACCCTCGAACTGCTCATCCCGCTCGCGCGCACGCACCGGGTCGCCCTGGACCAGCTGGTCGCGGCCCCGGCCACCGGGGATCCGCGCCTGCACCTGAAGCCGCAGCACCGGGAGCACGGCAACGTCCTGGTGCCGCTGACGCAGTACCCGGGCCGGGTCCAGGTGTTCAAGCAGGTGCTCGCCCACCGCGAGCCGAAGCTGGTGACCCACGCCGGTTACGAATGGCTGTACGTGCTCGCCGGCGGGCTCCGGCTCATCCTCGGCGAGCGCGAATTCACCCTCCGCCCGGGCGAGGTGGCCGAGTTCGACACCGGTGAGCCGCACTGGTTCGGCCCCGTCGACGCGAACGCGGTGGAGATCCTGCACCTGTTCGGCCCGCACGGCGACCAGGCCGTGGTGCGTACCGGGCCGGCCAGGCAAGCGCCTTGACGGTCCGTCCGTTGGAGCCCGGCCGTCGCGCGGGTGGCCGCGCCACCGCCGGGCGGCGCCATCTCGGGGGCGCCGCCCGGCGGTTCGGGGTGCGGGTCGGCGGCTAGATGCCGAAGGCGTCGGCCCAGCGGACCGTCCCGGACGGCAGCGGGTGCCGGTCGTCCAGGCTCAGCGCCATCCACGCCTCGTCGGGCGCGTCGACGGTGAGGACCAGTCCGTGCTCCGAGGCGCGGACGAAGCCGAACCGCGGGTAGTACGACGGGTGTCCGAGCAGCACGACGAAGCGCTCGCCGAGGCCCCGGGCGGCGTCGAGCGCCGCCCGGACGGCGGCCGAACCGGCGCCGGAGCGCTGGTGGTCCGGGTGCACGGAGACCGGGCCGAGGGCGAGCGCCGGGACGTCACCGATGAACGCGCGGCTCAGCACCGCATGGCCGACGGGGGCGCCGGCCGGACCGGTGGCGACGACGGAGAGGCCGTCGATCCAGCCCTCGTCGGTGCGCAGCACGGCGAGCAGGTCGGCCTCCGCGGGCCGGCCGAACGCCGCGAGGGTGAGGGCCTGGACGGCCGGGACATCGGCGTCGGACTCGACGCGGGTCTGCCAGGAGGAAGCGGACGAAGACGGAGAGGACATGGTGGAAACCCTTGGCTGGAGGGCCCGTCGCGGCGGCGCCGTGCACCCGCGGTGCGGGGGCGGAAGCCGTCAGACCAGGGCCCGGGGAGTGTGAACCGTCGCCTGGGCGCTGCGCGGTACGGGCGCAGCCGTCGTCACCGTGGCCACTGGTCCACCTCCTTCGCCGAGCTCGTCGTCCTGTCGTCCGGTCCGGACCCGTCGAAGGTAACACGGACAGCGGAACGGACGCCCCCGGTTTTCCGGCCGGCCGCCGGGCGGCGCGGACGGAGTCCGTGATCGGGCGCGCGTCAATGGCGCTCGACCGGCAAATAACTTCCGGTGCACCCGTCGGATGGTGGTCTGTCCAGTTTTGCGAGGCGGCAAAAATCTTCCGGTTGACAGTCGTCGCAGCGTATTGAATTCTTTCAATCGCCGGGGAGCCGCGCAGCTCTTCGGACCAAATAGCGATCGACTCCGGGGGCCGGCAGAGCGAGCGGTGCAGGAATCACTGGATCATGCGAGCGGCCGGACGGTCGGCGCCGGCCAGTCCGGACGGATGTCCGGACGCGGTTTCCACGAGTACGCCTGATCACCCGGAATTTGCGATGCCGAAAAGGCCCCGGGGAGGGCCCGGCATTTCCGTACCGAAATTCAACAAGGAATCTGGCGTGCACTCATACATGAACATCAAGAAGTCCGCGCGAATCAGCCACGACTTCTGGGAGGTCACCGCCGCGGCCGGGATGTTCGACATCGTGGTGTCCGGCCTCGGCGACGGGCGGCACCGGACGCTGGCCGACGGCCACGAGTTCGTGAACATGTCGTCGTACTCCTACCTCGGCCTCGACACCCACCCGCGGATCGTGCGGGCGGCCGCCGACGCGGTGCTCGCCGAAGGGGCGCTCAACAGCTCGACCTCGCGGATGCGGATCCGGTTCGGATCGCTGCGGGACGCCGAGACGGCGCTCTCCGAGCTGTTCGACGTCGAGGCGCTGACCGTCGCCTCCTGCGCGGCCGCCGCCTGGGCGAGCCTGCCGCTGCTGGCCTCCGGGCTGCTGACGGACGGCGTCGCGCCGCTCATGGTCTTCGACAAGAACGCGCACTTCTGTCTCAACGCGATGAAGCCCGCGGTGGCCGACGAGGCGGAGATCGCCACCATCGCCCACAACGACGTGGACGCGCTGGAGGACCTCTGCCGCAAGCACCCGCAGGTCGCCTACGTCGCCGACGGCGTCTACAGCACCGGCGGCGCCGCGCCGATCCCCGAACTGCTGCGCCTGCAGGAGAAGTACGGGCTGTTCCTGTTCTTCGACGAGGCGCACGGCGTCTCCACCGTCGGCGAGCGCGGCCGGGGCGCCGTGCTGGAGGCGATGGCGGCGAACGGCGGGATGAACGACCGCACGCTGATCATCACCTCGCTCAACAAGGGCTTCGGCGCCTCCGGCGGCGCGATCTTCCTCGGCCCGGGCGGCTCGCAGCAGCGCCGCGACACCGCACTGCGCAACGGCGGCCCGCTGATGTGGTCGCAGCGCATCAACACCGCCGGACTGGGCGCCATCATGGCCTCCGCGGAGCTGCACGGCTCCCCGGAGCTCAAGGAGCTCCAGCTCAGGCTCCAGGACAACATCGCGCTCTTCGACTCGCTGGTGGAGACCTCCTTCAACGGCGACGGCCTGCCGATCCGCTTCGTGGACATCGGCTCCGAGGACGCCACCATCCGCCTCGCCGGATCGCTGCTGGAGCGCGGCTACTACACCTCGCCGATCTTCTTCCCGGTGATCGGCCGGGGCAAGGCGGGGCTGCGGCTGATGCTGCGCGCCAACATGGCCGAGGCCGAGATCCGCGACTTCTGCGGCGCGCTGAACGACGGCCTGCGGGCCGAGGCGGCCCGCGAGCCGGGGCAGGACCAGCGATGACGGCCCTGCGCTCGCACATCGACTCCTCCGCCGAGGTCTTCCGCCGCAACACCGCGGCCTTCGACGAGAAGCGCCAGGTCATCGCCCGGGCCCGGGCCGCCGCGATCGCCGGCGGGGACGAGCGCTCGCGCCGGCGCCACACCGAGCGCGGCAAGCTGACGGCCCGCCAGCGGGTCTACCAACTGCTGGACCCGGGAACGCCGTTCATGGAGCTGGGCCAGCTGGCCGGGCACGAGGTGTACGACGAGCACGTGCCCTCGGCCGCGCTGGTCACCGGCATCGGCATGGTGAGCGGCCGCCCGGTGGTGGTCTTCGCCAACGACGCCACGGTCAAGGGCGGCAGCTACTTCCCGCTCACCGTGGAGAAGCAGCTCCGGGCCCAGCTGGTGGCCCGGGAGAACGGCCTGCCCTGCATCTACCTGGTGGACTCCGGCGGGGTCTACCTGCCGCTCCAGGAGCAGCTGTTCCCCGGCGAGTACCACCTGGGCCGGATGTTCCGGAACATCGCCGAGATGTCGGCGCTCGGCCTGCCGCAGATCGCCGCGGTGATGGGCAACTGCACCGCCGGCGGCGCCTACATCCCGTCGATGTGCGACGAGACGGTGATCGTCCGCGGCACCGGCACGGTCTTCCTGGGCGGCCCGCAGCTGGTGCGCGCGGCCACCGGCGAGGTGGTGGACGCCGAGACGCTGGGCGGCGCCGACCTGCACACCCGGGTCAGCGGGGTGGCCGACCACCTCGCCGAGAGCGACGAGCACGCCCTGTCGATCGTCCGGGAGATCATGGCCCGGGACGGCCGGCCGGCCCTCAGCCCGCCGCCGCAGCCCCCGCGCGCGCCGCTGTACGATCCCGCGGAGCTGCCCGGCATCGTCAGCGCCAGCCTGCGCGAGCACATCCCGGCCCGGGAGATCCTGGCCCGGCTGCTCGACGGCAGCGAACTCGCCGAGTACCGGGCCCGGTACGGGCCGACCATCGTGTGCGGCACCGGCCACATCGGCGGCTACCCGGTGGGCGTGGTGATCAACGACGGGGTGCTGTTCCCGGAGAGCGCCCAGAAGGCCGCGAACTTCATCGAGCTCTGCACCCAGCGGGACATCCCGCTGCTGTTCCTGCACAACATCAACGGCTTCATGGTCGGCGCCGAGTACGAGGCCGACGGCATCGCCAAACACGGCGCCAAGCTGGTCAACGCGGTCTCCACGGCCAAGGTCCCCAAGTTCAGCCTGGTGATCGGCGGCAGCTACGGCGCCGGCAACCTCGCGATGTGCGGGCGCTCGATGGGCCCCCGGCTGATGGCCATGTGGCCGAGCGCCAAGTCCACCGTCGTCGGCGCCGAGCAGACCGCGACGGTGATGGCGCTGATCCGCAGCGACCAGCTCGCCAAGGAGGGCAAGGTCCTCTCCCCCGAGGAGGAGGAGTCGATCCGGCGCCCCATCATCGAGACGTACGAGCGCCAGTCCCACCCGCTCTACTACGCCGCCCGGATGTGGGTGGACGCCGTGGTGGACCCGACCGAGACCCGTGAGTGGCTGGCGCTCTGCCTCGCCATGTCCGCCGACGCCCCCAAGCAGGAAACGCGCTTCGGCGTGTTCAGGATGTGATGACGGAAATGATCAAGCGTCTCCTGATCGCCAACCGCGGCGAGATCGCCCGGCGGATCGCCCGCACCTGCCGCCGGCTCGGCATCGAGTACGTGGCGGTCCACTCCGACGCCGACCGCTCCTCGGCCCACCTGGCGGGCGCCGTCGAGCGGGTCCGGATCGGCCCCGCCGCGGCCGCCGAGAGCTACCTGGACGTCGACGCGCTGGTCGACGCCGCCGTCCGGACCGGCTGCGACGCCGTCCACCCCGGCTACGGCTTCCTCTCCGAGCACCCCGGCTTCGCGGCGGCGGTCGCCGGGGCCGGGCTGGTCTGGGTCGGCCCGGACGCCGCCACGATCACCGCGATGGGCGACAAGTCGACCGCCCGCGCGCTGATGGCCGCCGCCGGGGTCCCGGTGCTGCCCGGCTCCGGGACGGCCACCGAGTCGGCCGAGGAGATCCTTGCCGACGCCGAGCGGATCGGCTACCCGGTGATCCTGAAGCCCGTCGCGGGCGGCGGCGGCAAGGGCATGCAGGTGGTCCGCGCGGCCGCCGAGCTGCCCGAGGCGGTGGCCGAGGCCGTCCGGCTGGGCCGCAGCAACTTCGGCGACGGCCGGCTGCTGGTCGAGCGGTACGTGGAGCGGCCCCGCCACATCGAGGTCCAGGTCTTCGGCGACGACCACGGGAACGTGGTGCACCTCTTCGAGCGCGAGTGCTCGCTGCAGCGCCGCCACCAGAAGATCGTCGAGGAGGCCCCGGCCGCCAACCTGGCGCCCGCCGTCCGCGCGGAGCTGCTGGAGGCGGCCGTCCGCGGCGCCCGGTCGCTCGGCTACGTCAACGCCGGCACCTTCGAGTTCATCCTGGACGCCACCGACCGCTGCTACTTCCTGGAGGTCAACACCCGGCTCCAGGTGGAGCACCCGGTCACCGAGGAGATCACCGGCGTCGACCTGGTGGAATGGCAGCTGAGAGTCGCCGACGGGCAGCGGCTGCCGCTCGACCAGCACGAGATCACCGCGACCGGCCACGCCGTCGAGGTCCGCGTCTACGCCGAGGACCCGGCCGACGGGTTCCGGCCCGCGCCGGGCCGCGCGGCGGCGGTCCGCTGGCCGGCCGGCATCCGGGTGGAGGCGGCGTTCGACGACACCGGATCGGGCACCGACGGGGCCGCGTCCGGCTCCGCCGCGCCGGAACCGGCCTTCGCGGGCGGTCCGGGCGGTGACGCGGCCTTCGGCGGTGCCGTCTTCGGCGGCGGCGCCGAGGTCCCGGCCTTCTACGACCCGATGTTCGCCAAGCTGATCGCGCACGGCCCGGACCGCCCGAGCGCCCTGCGCCGGCTGCTCCCGGCCGTCCGCGACACCGCCCTGCCCGGGCTGACCACCAACCTCGGCTTCCTCGCCGAACTCCTCCAGGCCCCCGCCGTGGTCGCCGGGCGGATGGACACCCACCTGGTGGACGCCCTGGTCTCGACCGGGACCGGGCAGCCGACGCAGGGCGAGCCGGCCGGCCCCGCCGGCCGCACCGACCGGGTCCTGGCCGCCGCGGCCTGCGCGGCCGCGATGCAGCTGCCGCCCGTCGACGACGCCCCCGCCTCGCCGTGGCACGGCGCGGTCGGCCCGTTCGACCGCCACCGGCTGGACCCGGTCGCGCCGTTCGGCCGGGTCGTGCTGCGGCACGGCCGGCGGACGCTGCAGGCCGGACTCACCGGACGGCGCGGCGCCGCCGTGGACGTCCAGGTCGAGTCCGCCCCGTTCACCGTCACGGTCGCCGCCGTACCGGGCCACCCCGGCCTGTACCGGGGCACCGTCGGCGACCGGCGCTGGACCGGTCTGCGCAGCCCCGCCGGCTGGGAGCTCTCCGTCGACGGGCACCGGGTGGCGCTGGCCGCCCAGAGCTTCGCCGAGGGCGGCTCCGGGGCCGCCGACAACGCCGTCAAGTCGCTGATGCCGGGCACGGTGGTCGGACTGCTCTGCGAGGTCGGCGACCGGGTCGAGGAGGGGGACGCCCTCGTCATCGTCGAGGCGATGAAGATGGAGAACCGCATCCTCGCCCCGTTCTCGGGCGTCGTCACCGCGATCCGCTGCGCCGTGCGCGACCTGGTGGCGACCGAACAGGTCCTGGTCGAACTCGACGCCGACGCCGAAGCCTGAGCGCCCAACCCGCCCGATCCGCCCGATCCGCCCGATCCGCCCCACCCCCCGGTCAGTTGAAGTAGCACCCCCCCGCACCACGCACGCAAGGAGCCCTCTCATGCCCGCTGAACCAACCCCCCGGAAGCTGCTGCTGGTCGGCGGGGTACGGGCGGTGCCGCTCGGCCTCGACATGGCGCGGCTCGCCCTGGACCAGGCCCACGCGCGCGGGCTGCGGACCCACCTGACGAACCAGGAGGCCGTCCTCGCCGCCACCCCCGGGGTGGCCGAACAGGCCGGCGCCGTCTCGGCGGTGGACTTCGCCAACCCCGGCGAGTCCGCCGCCTGGGCGCGCGACCGGGCCGCCGCGGGCGAGCGCTTCGACGCCGTCCTCGCCCTCCAGGAGATGGCCCAGGTGGCCGCAGCCGAGACCGCCGAGGCACTGGGCCTGCCGGGCAACCCGGCCGGGGCCGTCCGACGGGTCCGCACCAAGGACGCCTGCCGGACCGCCCTGGCCGCCGCCGGCTTCCGGCAGCCCGCCGTCCGGCTCTGCGCGGACGAGGCGGAGGCGGCGGAGTTCCTGCGCGGCTCCACCGGGCCGTGGATCGTCAAGCCCCGTGACGCGATGGGCAGTACGGGCGTCAGCCGGATCACCGGACCGGACGGACTGCCCGCCGCGATCGCGCTGCTGCCCGGCCGCAACCCCTTCCTGGTCGAGGAGTTCGTCCAGGGCGCCGAGTACAGCGTCGAGGGCCTCTTCCTCGGCGGCGAGCCGGTCGTCCTCGCGGTCACCGAGAAGGAGAAGGTGGAGCCGCCGTTCTTCGTCGAGGTCGGCCACATCCTCCCGGCCGAACTACCGGACACGCAGCGTGAGGAGATTGAGCGTCAGGTCAAGGCGGCGCTCGCCGTGCTGGGCCTGCGCGTCGGCGGCTTCCACGTCGAACTCTGGCTGAGCCCGGACGGCATCGTGCTCGGCGAGGTGCACGGGCGGTTCGGCGGCGACTGGATCCACCGGATGCTCGCCCACGTCGTCCCCGGCCTGGAGCTGTTCGGCCTCCTCTACGACGACCTGCTGGGCCTGCCGCGCGACGAGGCCGCGCCGACGCCGGTCCGGGCCGCCGCCGCCCGCTACCTCACCCCGCCGCCCGGCCTGGTGACCGCGGTCGAGGGGTGGACGGAGGCGGCGAACCACCCGGACGTGCTCTACGCCGACCTCGCGGTCGGACCCGGCGGCACCGTCCGCCCGCTGCGCACCTCCGGGGACCGGGCGGGCGTGATCGTGGTCGGGGCCGACACCCCGGACCAGGCCCGCAAGCTCGCCCGCGAGCTGGCCGACTCGGTCCGCTTCACGGTGGAGCCGGCCCGGACGGTGGAGCCGGCATGACGCACACGGACGCCCCGCCCCGGGCGGCCGGCCTGCTGAGCCGGCTGACCGCCACGCTGCTGCCCGCCTCCCGGCAGGGCCGGATCATGGCCGCCGGGACCACCGTGGACGCGGTCGCCAACGGCCTCTACCTGGCCACCGCCACGCTCTACTTCGTCCGCTACCTCGACATCACGGCGGTCGCGGTCGGCACCGCGATCGCCGCGGCCAACATCGCCGGCCTGCTCAGCCCGCTGGTCTTCGGCCCGCTCGCGGACCGGCTCGGTGCCCGGCCGGTCTACGTGGCGCTGACGCTGGTCCGCGCGCTCGGCTTCATCGGGTACGCCCTGGTCGGCAGTTACGCCGGCTACCTGGTCGTCACCTGTCTGACCATCGCCGCCGCGCGGGCCTGCTCGCCGCTGCTCCAGGTGATCGTCGGCGAGTTCGAGGGGGCCGCCGAGCGGACCAAGACGATGGCCTCGCTGCGCGCCATCACCAACATCGGCCTCACCGCCGGCTTCCTGCTGGCCGCCCTGGTGCAGGCCGCGCACTCCCGGGCCGCCTTCGTGGCGCTCTTCCTGTTCAACGCGGCCGCCTTCGCCGCCGTCGCGCTCGCCGTGGTGCGGGCCGGCCGGGTGGCCGGATCGTCGGCCGCGCCGGCCGCCGCGCCCGCCGAGGCCGGGGCGGAGGGCGGCTCCGGCTCGCCGTACCGGGACCGGCGGTTCCTGCTGGTCACGGCCGCCAACGCGGTGCTGATGCTGCACGACTGCGTGCTGTTCATCCTGCTGCCGCTCTGGGTGGTCGACCGGGCCGGGCTGCCGGCCAGTGCCAGCTCGGCCCTGCTGGCGATCAACACCGTGCTGACCGTGGTGCTCCAGCTCTCGGTGGCCCGGTTCGCCCAGGGGCTGGCCAAGGCGCTGCGGATGCTCCGGGTCGCCTGCCTCTTCCTGGTGCTGGCCTGCGCGTTCTTCGCCTTCGCCGACGGCCGGGGCAAGTACCTGGCGCTGGCCGCCGCGGTGGTCGCCGTCGCGCTGCTGACCGTGGGGGAGAACCTGCACGCCGTCTCGCGCTGGGAGATCTCCTACGAGCTGTCGCCGCCGGTGGGCCGCTCCCGCTACCTGTCGCTGTTCAGCACGGGCATGAGCGCGCAGCTGATCGTCGGCCCGTTCCTGGCCACCGGTCTGCTGCTGCCGGCCGGCGCGATCGGCTGGGTGCTGCTCGCCGCGCTGTTCGCGGGCGCGACCACCGTGACGGTGCTCGCCGGCCGCACCGGCATCCAGAAGTCACCGGCCGTTTCCCAGGAGGCGCTGACCGGCTGATGTCACTCTGCGTTGCTTGAACGATCACAACCGAGCAAGTACAGTCCCCCTAGAGCGTGTCAAGGGCCACGCGGGCACACCGGGGGGTGGACTTCATGCTGCGACGCTCGGTCGCGACGTTCCCCGGTCTGCCTTTCCGATGTCGGTCCAGCCACTGAACCAGCCGTTCAGCAAGGGGACTTGTCATCACCGACCGGGCTGACGAACCACCAGCCGCGCCGGTACTTCGGGCTGTCCGAATTCGACACGTCCCCCCTCGGGGCCGTCATCGTCGAATGCAGGAACAGACCGGAGTGAGCCATGGTGCTGCGCGAGGCACTGAGCATCCCCATCCCCCTCGACCACGAAGCGTCGACCACCGCCGAACTCCCCGGCCTGCGAATGGGGCTGGCCAAGCCGCTTCCCCAGATGGTCGTCGCCACCAGACTCGGCATGAGCGAGCGCTGGTACCGCGACCTGGAGCGAGGCGGCACCGCCCGCTTCGACCCCAGACTGCTGGCGCTGCTCGCCGACGTCCTGCTGCTCGACGCCGACGAGCGCGCCACCCTCTACCTCTACGCGATGGGCGGCACCCCGGCCGCCGGCCCGGCTCGGCCGGAGGACCTCACAGCCCTCCAGGAGCTGGTCGACCGGCAGATGCCGAGACCGGCCTTCATCGCCGACCGCGCCTGGACCGTCGTCGGCCACAACCGGGCCGCCGCCGAGTGGTTCCCCTGGATGAGCAGGCCCGGGGCCAACTTCGCCCGCTGGGTGCTGACCGCCCCGGAGGCCCGCGAACAGGTCGCCGACTGGACGTGGCAGGCCCGGATGACCCTCGCCATGATCCGCTTCGCGTTGGCCCGCTACCCCGGGGACGAGTCGGTGGTCGCCCTGCTCACCGACGTGCTGCGCGACCCGCTCTGCCGCCGGCTCTGGGCCGGCCGGGCCTGCGTGGTCGCCAACCGGGACGGCGACCGCTTCGCCCTGCGGCTGCCGCACCTCTCGCCCGAACCGATCGAGACGGTCGCCCAGGTCCTCACCCCCGGTGGCCGACCGGACCTCAGCTTCGTCGTCCTGGGGCCCCCGCCCGGGGTCTGACCGCGGGGTGCCCCGGGGCCGCCCGCCCCGGGGCACGAGCGGGGGCGGGGCGGCCGGGCGCGGCGTCAGTGGAACCGCGTCACGAACCGGCGCTGCCAGGGGGTCTCGACGGCGCGCCGGTCGTAGCGCTCCCGCACGAAGGCGACCGCCTCGCCGGCCGGGACGCCGTCCAGCACGGCCACGCAGGCCAGCGCGGTGCCCGTCCGGCCGAGCCCGCCGGCGCAGGCCAGCTCGACCCGCTCGGACGCCGCCCGCTCCCAGGCCTCCCGGAGGGCGGCCGCCGCCTCGGCCCGGTCGGCGGGCAGCCGGAAGTCCGGCCAGCGGAGCCAGCGGCTCGCCCAGGGGACGGCCGGCGGCCGGTGCCCCAGCAGGTAGAGGCCGAAGGCGGGTTGCGGCCCGGGCGGCAGCGGCCGCCGCAGGCCGCGCCCCCGGACGAGTCGGCCGGACGGCAGGCGCAGCACCCCGGCGGCGGCGGGGTCCCAGGTGGCGGAGGCGGTCATCCGGCGAGCCTACGGCGCGTCCGGCCGGTCGCGGGTGGTCGCGGGCGGGGCCGGGCCGGGTGGCAGCACCCGGCCGTTCCGTGCCGCGGGTCCGCGCGGGTCAGGAGGCCGCGTACAGGCCGGTCGGGGCGGGCAGACCGGCGCGGTGCGCCAGAGCGGCGGCCTCCCCGCGCGAGGTCACGCCCAGCTTGCCCAGGATGTTGGCGACGTGGAACTTCACCGTGGACTCGCTGATCAGCAGGGCGCCGGCGATCTCCCGGTTGCGCCGGCCCCGGGCGAGCTGGTCGAGCACCTCCAGCTCCCGGGGCTGCAAGCCCTCCAGGGGGTCCGGCCCGCCGGTCGCCGCCGGGGCGCTCAGCGGCAGGTCGACGGTGACGGTGGTGCCCCAGCCGGGAACGGCGTCCACCGCGAGCCGGCCGCCCACGGCGGTGATCCGGTCCGCCGTCCGGTGCACGGCCAGGGTGTCGGCGCCGAGCAGGCCCGGGCCGTCGTCGCGCACCACGATCCGCAGGACGTCCGCGACGAACTGCCAACTCACGTGCAGGCGCGTCAGACCGTCCTGTTCCATCATGGTGAGCACGGCCGACCGGACGGCCGCCCGGGCGGTGTGCGCGATCTCGGCGGGGAGGGAGCGCCCGCCCGCCGCCGGGGCCGGCAGGTCGAGCCGGACGGGGCTGTGCCGCAGCAGCGGGCGGATCTCGTCCGCGAGCCGGGCGAAGGCGGTGGCGGCGGGCTCCTCGCTCAGCTCCCGGTCGAGGTCGGCGCCCGCGCGCAGGTCCAGCAGCGCGCCGACGGCCAGCTCGGTGGCGCTGCGGCGGGCGGTGGCGTCGTCCAGGGCGGCGGAGCGCAGCGGCGCGAGGATCGCGGAGAGCGCCGAGGCGTGCGCGCCGCTCAGCTCGGCGATGGCCCGGGCCCGGGCACCGGCGGAGGCCCGTGACGTGGCGGCGTACGCGGGGGCGGCGTCGACGGCCCGGTGGTGGGAGTGGGTGACCAGCAGCTCCCAGAGCTGCTGCAGGACGGCGAGCGGCTGGTCGGGCAGCCGCTCGCCGCCCGTCCGGACCAGCACCAGCAGCGCGCCGTTGCTGCCGGGCGGGGCGGCGGAGACCGCGACGGCCGACCGCGGCCGGTCCGCCAGGACCGCCTCGCCCTGCCAGGGCAGACCGGGTGCCACCGCCTCGGCCAGCCCGGCCAGTTCCCGGGTGGTGATCCGCCCGGTGAGCTCGGTCGGACCGTGGGCGAGGGCGGGGGAGTAGGTGCAGACGCCGCTCAGCTGGGCGAGGGCGGTGTGCGGGACGAGATCGGCGAGGACGGCGGAGAGGCGCGGGAGGAGCTGTGGCCTCGGCGCCCCCAGCACCGCCACCACCTGGGCGAGCACGTCCTCGGGGCGCTCCCAGCCGCGCTGCCGGTGCCCGGCGTGCCCGGCTCCGTCCGGGGCCTGCGCCGCGTTCCCGGCCCTCGCGTGTCCAGTCGCCGCGCTTCCCGCCCCGTCGCCTGCCCCGTGGTTCGCCATGGGTTCCAGCCTAGTCACCCGGTCCGCGCGGGTGCCTGGCCGTTCGGCCAGGCGGAACCGGCCGAACGGCGGGCCGGGGACCGCCCCTCCCGCGACCAGGCTGGAGACCGTCAGACCGACGAACTCTCCGACCAGTGAAGGACAGTGGGACTCCCATGACCAAGGCCATCGCCTTCTCCGCATTCGGCGGCGCGGACGTGCTGCACCCGATCGAGATCGACCTGCCCGCTCCCGGCCCCGGCCGGATCCGGATCGCCGTCCGGGCGGCGGGCGTGAACCCGGTGGACCACAAGCTGCGCAGCGGCGCGATGGAGGGCCTGTTCCCGGTGACCTTCCCGCACGTCGCCGGTTTCGAGGTGGCCGGTGTGGTGGAGGCCGTCGGCGAGGGGGTGGACGAGTGGGCGCCCGGGGACGAGGTGTTCGGCTCGGTCCGCGGCGGCGGCTACGCCGAACACGCCGTGGTGGGCGCCGGCGACGTGGTCCGCAAGCCGGCCGGGCTGAGCTGGGAGCAGGCCGCGGGGCTCCCGGTCGCGGCCGAGACGTCCTGGCGGGCGCTTCACCTGCTGGGCGTGGAGCGCGGCCAGACGCTGCTGGTGCACGGCGCGGCGGGCGGGGTGGGCACGATCCTGCTGCAGTTCGCCCGCTCGCGCGGGATCCGGGTGATCGGCACCGCGAGCGAGGCCAACCACCCGTACCTGCGCGAGCTGGGCGCGATCCCCGTGACGTACGGCGACGGTCTGGCCGAGCGGGTCCGGGCGGTGGCGCCGGAGGGGGTGGACCGGGTGCTGGACGCGGCCGGCCAGGGTGACGTCCTGCCGCTCTCGATCGAGCTGGCCGGCGGACCGGAGCAGGTGCTGACCATCGCCGACCACGAGGGCTCGGCCAAGTACGGCGTGCGGTTCAGCGCCGGCTCGGACACCGTCCACCACCACGGCCCCGCGCTGGCCGCCGTGCTCGCGCTGCACGAGGAGGGCACGCTGCACCTCCCGCTGCACCAGGTGTTCCCGCTGGCGGAGGTGGACCGGGCGCACCGGGTGAGCGAGCAGGGGCACGTCCGGGGCAAGCTCGTCCTCACCGTCGGCTGACGCCGGCGCCGGGGAGGTCCGCCGGGTGCCGCGGTCTGCGGCGGGGTGGAGCCGCCCCGATCGCGGCCTGACCCAACTGCGCGGTGTGCCGGTTTATCTGACGGTCAGTCGGTAGAGTCCGATGTCATGGCTGATGCGATCGAATCCCCGGGTGCCGGGCGGCTGGCGGGCAAGTCGTGCGTGGTGACGGGTGCGGCGAGTGGGATCGGCCGTGCGGTGGCCGAACGCTTCGCCCGGGAGGGCGCGCGGGTGGTCGCGACGGACCTCGACGCCGAGGGTCTGCGGCGGCTGGCGGACGAGCTGCCGCGGGCGGTCAGTACGGTGGTCGGCGATGTCTCCCGCGAGGACGACGCCCGCCGGATGATCGCCGCCGCCGTCGAGCGGCACGGCCGGATCGACGTCCTGGTCGCCAACGCGGGGGTGCTCCCGCTGTCGGAGATCACCGAGGCCGACGCCGCGGAGTGGGACCGGGTGATGGCCGTCGACGGCCGGGGGATGTTCCTCACCTGCAAGTACGCGATCGAGGCGATGGCCGGGCCCGGCGGCGTCGGCGGCGCGATCGTCTGCCTCTCCTCGATCTCCGGCGAGGCCGGCCAGCGCGGCCAGGCCGTCTACGGGCCTGCCAAGTTCGTGGCGTCCGGTCTGACCAAGCACCTGGCCGTCGAGTGGGCCGACCGCGGCATCCGGGTCAACGCCGTCGCTCCCGGCACCATCACCACCGAGCGCGTCCGCCGCCTCCAGGACGAGCCGGGCGGCTCCGACTACCTGACGGCGATCGAGAAGCTGCACCCGATGGGCCGGCTCGGCACTCCCGCCGAGGTGGCGGCGGCGGTCCTCTTCCTGGCCTCCGACGACGCCTCCTTCATCACCGGCGCGGTCCTCCCGGTGGACGGCGGGTACCTGGCGCAGTAGGGCGCGTCGGCCGGGCGCAGCGGCCCCGGGGCGCGCGGGCGGGTGTGCGGGCGGTGCCCCGGACGGGTCACCGTGCCCCGGCCGGTCGGCCGACGAGCTCGGCGGGCTCCCCGGAGAAGCCGACCTCGCCCCGGTGCAGCACATGGACGACGGCCGCGCCGGTGAGGCTGCGAGGGAGCGACCGCGCGGTCAGCACGACCGCCCGGCCCTCGGCGGCGGCCGTGTCGAGCAGGTGCGCGTGCAGCCGTTCGGCCACGGCCGGGGCCAGCCCCCGGTCCGGCTCGTCCAGCAGGAGCAGGCTCGGCCGGCCCGCCAACGCACGTGCCAGGGCGACCAGTTGCTGCTGCCCGCCGGAGAGCGTCCCGGCCGGCCGGGGCAGCAGGGCGGTCAGTTCGGGCAGGAGCGCGAGCACGTCCTCGGCGGGGGCGCCGCCGAGGCCGAGGTGCTCGGCCACCGTGAGCGAGGCGAACACCGCCCGCTCCGCCGGTACCAGCGTCAGCCCCAGCCGGACCCGCTGGTGGACACCGAGCGCCGTGACGTCCCGCCCCCGCCAGACCACCCGGCCGGCGGCGGGCCGGACCAGCCCGGCCAGGGCGTGCAGCACGGTGGTCCGCCCGGACCCGTTGCGGCCGAGCAGGACGGTGACCGCACCGGCGGGGAAGGCGAGGTCCACCCCGTGCAGGGCCTCCAGCGGTCCGTAGCGGACGCGGGCGCCGTGGAGTGCGGCTTCGACGGTCATCGGGTGCCCGCCCGGGTCGCCCGAGCGGTGCGGTCGGCGGGGGAGGCGGGGGAGACGGGGGAGGCGGGGGCCGGCTCGTGCGGGGCTTCCGGTGGTCCCCGGCGGACACGGGCGGCTTCGACGGTCACGGTGCGCCCACCCCGGCCCCCGGCGCGGCCCCGCCCCAGGCCCGGGCCACCCGGGCGTCGGCGAGCACGCCGGCCGCCGGTCCGCAGGCCACCACCCGGCCGCCGGCCATCGCGTACACGGTGTCGGCCAACTCGCCGACCAGGTCGGGGTCGTGCTCGACCAGCAGCAGCGCCGTACCCCGGTCGGCCAGGCCACGCAGGGCGGCGACCAGCCGGGCGGTCTGGGCGGTGTCCAGGCCGGCCGCCGGCTCGTCCAGCAGCAGTACCTGCGGGTCGCCCGCCAGTGCGCGGGCCAGCTCCAGTAGGCGCAGCACCCCGGTCGGCTGCTCACCGGCCGGCTCCGCCGCGAGGTCCTGGAGGCCGAACAGGGCGAGCGCCCGCGCCGTCGCCGTGTCGACGGCACGCGCGTCCGGACGGCGGCGGTGCCGCCGCTCGGCGCCGATCCGGACGTTGTCCGCCACCGAGAGGGTCGGGAAGACGGCGATCTGCTGGAAGGTCCGGGCCAGGCCGAGCCGCACCCGGGCGTACGCGGGCAGCCGGGTGACGTCCCGGCCGCCGAGCAGCACCCGGCCGGCGTCCGGGCGGACCGTCCCGGCCAGGCAGTCGAACAGGGTGCTCTTGCCGGCGCCGTTCGGCCCGATCAGTGCGGTGATCCGCCCCGGTGGCGCGGTGAGGTCGACCCCGGCGACGGCCTCGATGCCGCCGTACCGGCGGATCACACCCCGGACCGTCAGCCGGGCCCGGCCACTGCCCGCCGGGCTCACGGTCGTGCCTCCTCGCCCCGGGCGGCGGCCTGCCGGGCCGTGATCAGGGTGCGGACCCGGCGGCCGGTCGCGGTCAGGCGGCCCGGCGGCAGCGTGGCGGGCGGGTGCGCCGGGTGGCGGCGGGAGAGGCGGGCGGCGGCGCCGGCGAGACCGCCCGGCAGGCGGCCGATCGCCGCCGCCAGCAGACCGACCGCGACGGCCGACACCCCGGCCACCGTGCCCGCGTCCAGGCCGATCAGCAGCGCGGCGGCCAGCACCGCGCCGAGCGCGCTGTCCGCACCGGCCACCACCACCGCGGCGAACCAGAGCAGCCCGCGCACCGGATCGAACGAGGCCGGGTCGAAGGCGCGCCCGGCCAGGCCCATCAGCCCGCCGCCGAGCGCGGCCAGCGCCGCCCCGGCCACGAAGGCGAACAGCTTCAGCCCGGGCACGTTGACGCCTGCCGCGACCGCGCCCGGTTCGTGGTCGCGCATCGCGGTCAGGGCCCGGCCCGGCCGGCCCCGGTGCAGACCCCGCACCGCCAGCAGGCCCAGCCCGAGCAGCACCAGCTCGGCCAGGTAGAAGGCGCGGTCGCCGGCCAGGAAGGCGGGCCGGTTCAGGGTGAGCCCGGTGGTCGCGTACGGCTGCTGGAAGACGAAGCGGCTCATCGCCGTCCCGACCGCGAAGGTGACCAGGGCCAGCGCCGGACCGCGCCGCCGGATCGCCGGCCAGCCGGTGAGCAGCCCGAGCGGGGCGGTGGCCAGCACCGCGCACAGCAGCGCGGGGACGGCGGGCAGCGGCGGGACGGCCGGGATCCGCCCGGACATCAGCAGCGCGGTGCCCAGCGCGCCGAGCCCGGCGTACCCGGCCTGGCCGAGCGAGATCTGCCCGCCGTACCCGGTCACCACCACGATCGAGAGCAGGACCAGGGCGAGCGCGGGCACCAGCAGCGCGCTGCGCAGGTCGTTGTCACGGAAGCCCAGCGGCAGCAGGAGCAGTACCAGGCAGACCGCCCGGGCCGCCCGGCCCCCGCCGGCCGGTCCGGGCACCGCGAGCGGGGCGCGGTCACCCGCGCCGCCGGTGATCCGCGGGCCGGCCAGCAGCGCGGCGGCCAGTAGCGCCACCACGAACAGGTTGGCCTGCACCGCCTGTACCAGCGGCAGCAGTTGGCCGGCCGGCCGCAGCCTGGTCAGCTCGGCCTGCGCGATCCCGAGGCCGAGGCCGGTCGCCACCGCCACCGGGATGCTGCGCAGCCGCGCCGCCACCGCGACCGCCATCGTCTCCATCACCAGCAGCGGCAGCCCGTACGGGTCGAGCAGCAGGTACGGCGCGAGGGCGACGCCGACCAGCCCGGCGGTGAAGGAGCCGAACGCCCAGCCCGCCGCCGAGACCCGGTCCGCGTTCACCCCGGCCAGCCGGGCCAGCCGGCGGTCGTCGACGACGGCCCGCACCTGGAGGCCGAACCGGGTGAAACGGGTGGTGGCGGCCACCGTCAGGGCGAGCACCAGGATGGCGGCGAGCTGCGCCACGGTGTCGGGGCGCAGGGTGTGCCCGCCGGGGAGGGCGATCGGCTCGGCGCCGAACGGGGAGGGCGCGCCGCTCAGCGGGGCGGTGCCCCAGACCAGCACCGCCACCCCGATGAGCAGCACGAACACGCCGAGACCGGCCACCATCGTCTCGGCCGTCCCGGCGCCGCGCCGTTGCAGGGGCCGGTAGACCAGGACGTCCAGCAGGACGCCGAGCGCGGGGGCGACGAGCAGCAGGCAGAAGGCGAGCGCCGGCCAGACCGGCCAGTGCCGGACCACCACCAGGTCGCGCAGCAGATAGGCGATGAGCATCGCCTGGGCACCCTGGGCGAGGTTGAGCACCCCGGTCGCGCGGTGGCAGACGACCAGGCCGATGCCGCTGAGGGCGGCCGCGCTGCCGACGGTGAGACCGGCCAGGGCGAGGTCGACGGTCAGGCCGAGGGAGTCGAGGGGAGGGGTGTCTGGCACGGGTGGCACCCCCTCAGCCGGCCGGGTCGGCCGGGCCGGCGGCCGCGTCCGGGGCGGCCGGTGCGCAGATCCGGCAGGGGGTGAGCCCGCGTGCCCGTACGGCGGCGGCGTCGACCGGCCGTGCGTCGTGCTTGCCGGTCACCAGCGGACAGTCGGGCCGGTGGTAGAGCGTGCCCTCGGCGACGGCGAGCAGACCGGTACCGGGGGCGGCGGGCTCCTCCGGCACCGTGGCTTCCTCCGGCCGGTCCGGTTCGACCAGGAGGGTGTAGAGCCGTTCGACCCGTCGGCCGGTCAGGTCGTCCGCGGTGGGCGGGGCCGACGGGGCCGGGGGCCGACCGGGTGAACGCAGGGCGACCAGCACGATGCCCGCCACGATCAGCGCCGCACCCGGGACGGTGGAGGAGGCCAGATAGGGGATCTGCTGTTCGACGAAGGCCTCGCCGGAGACGCCGTACCAGCCCAGGACGCACAGGGCCGCCCCGGCGGCCGCGAGGATCCAGCCCGGCCACTCGCGGGCGCCCGGGGCCGTGCGGGCGGCGCGGGCGGCCGAGCGCAGCAGCCCCCGGCCGGGCCGCCCGGCCGCCCCGTTCGGGGTGGTCTGCGGCTTCTCGCGCTCGGATTGCGATTCGTCCATGGATCCGCCTTCATGGTGTCACGTGCGACATTTCCAGGATCGGCCTGGGACAGCATCCGGAGAGCGGCGGACCGGACCGCGCGGCGCCCCCGAGCGGTCGGCGCCGACCCGGGCGGCGCAGCCGAGTTCGTCGAGAGGAACACCATGCGAGTAAGGCAGAGCGGCACCCGTCGGGGCGGCGCCCCGGTCCCGCGACCGGCGGTGGCGCTGTGCGCGCTGCTGCTGGTGGGCGCGGTGGCCGGGTGCAGCAGCAGCAGCTCGTCCGGCTCCTCGCCCTCGGCCTCGGTGTCGATCTCCGCCCCGGCGTCGGGGTCCGTCACGGTGACCGCGACCACCAGCGCGAGCGCCGGTGCCACCGTGAGCGCGGGCGCCACCGCCCCCGCCGATCCGGCGACCGCGACGAACCAGGTCACCGCCACCTGGGAGAAGTTCTTCGACCCCACCACCCCCATCCCCGAGAAGGCCGCGCTGCTGCAGAACGGTGACGTGCTGCTCCCGGCGCTCCAGGGCTTCTCGCAGGATCCGCGGGTCGGTCAGGTCAAGGCCAAGGTCACGAACGTGACGTTCACTTCGCCGACCGAGGCCACCGTCACCTACGAACTCTCGCTCCAGGGCACGGTGGTCGCGCCGGACGCCACCGGCCAGGCCGTCCTCGACAACGGCACCTGGAAGGTCTCCCGCTCGTCGCTCTGCGGCCTGCTCGCCCAGGCCGGCGGTGGGAGCGGCGCCGCCGTCCCCGGATGCGGCTGACGGCCCTGCCGTCCCGCCGGGCCGCCGACGCGCACTGCCGTCGGCGGCCCGGCCCTCGCGTCCCCCGGCGCCGCGTCCGCCGCCGCTGCGGGGGCGCCGCCCTCCTCGCGCTGCTGCTCACCGCCGTCACCGCCTGCGGCACCCGGCTGCCGGGGAGCGCCTTCACCCACCGCCCCACGCCGGCCGGCGCGAGCACCGCCGCCGGGACCAACCCCGCCTCCGACACCGGCGTCACGGCGACCGAGATCCGGATCGGTGTGGTCACCTCGCTCACCAGTCCGGTCGGCAGCGAGGTGTTCAGCGGCCCGCGCTACGGCGCGCAGGCCTTCGTCCAGGCCCTCAACGACCGGGGCGGCCTGCACGGGCGCACCGTCAAGCTGGTGACCTGCGACGACGGCGGCAGCGGCATCGGCAACCAGGACTGCGTGCACCGCCTGATCGACCAGCAGCACGTCTTCGCCTTCGTCTCCGGCAGCGTGCTCGACTACGCGGGCGCGCCGTACGTGAGCGGGAAGGGCGTGCCGGACGTCGGCGGCCAGCCGATCGGCACGGCCTACGACCGCTGGCCGCACCTCTACGGCATCTACGGCAGCGGCGCGCCGCGCGACGGGCAGGCCGTCGGCTGGAACGGGACGCTCTACCAGACCCCCGAGGTGTTCCGCTTCTTCACCGAACGGCTGGGCACCACCAGCGCCGCCGTGGTCGCCTACAACCAGGCCGACTCGGCCCGCTACGCCGCCCAGCTGAAGGCCGGACTGGAGGCGGAGGGCTACCGCGTCCTGATGCAGACGGTCGACTTCGCGCTGCCGAACTTCCAGGCGGTGGCCGCCGCCGTGCGCGCCGACGGCTCGCAGCTGCTCCTCGACGCCATGGACACCCGGGGCAACGCGGCGCTCTGCCGGGCGCTCGACGAGGCCGGGGTGCGGGTCGCGGCGAAGGCGACCAACGTGCAGAACTGGTCGCAGACCGTCGGCACCGACTACGGCGCCTCACCCGGCTGCCGCAACGCGCTCTGGGCGACGTCGGCCAGCCTCAACTACGAGGACGTGCAGGACCAGGCGGTGCGGGACTTCCGCGCCGCGATGTCCCGCTACTACCCCGACCGCGAACCGCTGCTCTCCGCCTGGGAGCTGGAGGGCTGGGCGGGCGCCCAGTGGCTCACCGACGCGATGGACTCCTGCGGCGCCTACCTCACCCGGGCCTGCGTCGAGCGGTTCATGAACCGTGCCGAGCCCTACGACGCGCACGGACTGATCCTGCCCGCCTCGTTCGTCCCGCAGCCCCCGCCGACCGGGCCGACCCGGGCCTGTCTGAACGCCGCCCGCTGGCAGGACACCGCCTACAGGGGCCGGGGCGGCTGGGTCACCCAGGTGGCCTCGATGACCACCACCTGCTTCGAGGTGCCGCAACTGCCCTACCGGCCGTGACGGCGCCGACGGGGCCCCGGAGCGGTACGGCGGGACCACCGCCGCCGGCGACCCGCGCGCCGCTGCGCCCCCCGGAGCGCCCTCAGCCGAGGCGCTCCACCGCGACGATCGCCGCGTCGTCGTCCAGCCGTCCGCCCGCGTGGGCCAGCAGGTCGTGGCGCACCTGCTGCACCAGGGCCTCCGGGGGGTCGGCGGACCAGGCCGTGACGCGCTCGGTGAGCGGGTAGAACCGCCGCCGGGCGTCGCGGGCCTCGATCACGCCGTCGGTGTAGATCAGCAGGCGGTCGCCGGGCAGGAAGGCGAACTCGTCCACCTCGTAGCCGCTCGGGGCCAGTTCGCCCAGGCCGAGCGGCGGCGCCGGCCGACGGGCGTCCAGCGCGGTGACGCCGTCGGCCCGCAGCCGCAGCGGCGGCGGGTGGCCGCAGTCGATCAGCCGGACCACCGAGCCGTCGTCCGGGATGTCCAGGATGACGGCGGTGATGAACGACTCCTCGCAGTCGTCCGCCGCCGCCTCGGTGGAGGCACGGTCCGAACCCGACCGGTGGCCGCGACCGGTCCCGTCACCCGGCCGCTCCTCGCAGGGCTGCTCGCCGAGCCGGGCCAGGCCCCAGCGGACGCTGCCGTCCAGATAGCCGGCGAGGTCGGTGAGGTCGGCGTGCAGGTGGGCGGCCGCCCGGAAGGCGCCCAGCAGGAGGGCGGCGTCGCCGAGCGAGGAGAGGCCCTTGCCGCGGACGTCGCCGACCAGCAGCCGGGTGCCGCCGGGAGTGCGGGCCGCCGCGTAGAGGTCGCCGCCGACCTGCGCCTCGGCCTCGGCGGCGAGGTAGACGGAGGCGAGGCGCAGGGGCCCGATCCGGTCCGGCAGCGGGCGCAGCAGGACGCGCTGGGCGGCCTCGGAGACGGAGCGGACCTGGGCCAGCTCCCGTTCGTGCCGGTCGCGCAGCACCCGCAGCGCGACGATCAGCACCGAGACGGCGATCTGCGCGCCGAGCTGGGTCTCGTGGTTGGGGGTGGTGAGCCCGTCGCGCGTGATGCCGATGACGGTGAGGCCGGCGAGCGCGAGCAGGGCGACGGCCGCGGTGGTCCGCGCTCCCGCGAAGGACGCGGTGATCGCGGGGGCCACGATCAGCAGCGGTCCGAGGTGGATCGTCGGCGGCGACAGCACGTCGACCACGGTGATCACGACGATCAGCGCGAGCGGGAGCGCCGTCAGCGCGTGGCGGCCGAGCCGCCACGACCGGCGGCGGTCGCGAGGACCCTGCCGAAGGGGCACCTCTCCTCTGTACACCGTCGGAGCGGTATCCCGCACCCCGGCGCCGGCCCGTTGCCGCCAGCCCGCTGTCGGCGGGACGGGACGGGCGGGGCGGGACGGGCAGGACGGGACCGGCGCCCCTCGGTCCTCGGCCCGGTCCCCGGCTCAGTCCTCGGCGCCGTAGCGGGCCAGGTAGCCGGCGAAGCGGGCGACGTCCTCGTCGGACCACTCGGTGAAGCGGGCGGTGAAGGCGACCCGGCGCTGCTCGCTGGCCTCGCGCAGCAGGGTCAGGCCGGCCTCGGTGGCGCGCAGGATCTGGCCGCGCTGGTCGTCCGGATCGGTCTCGCGGCGCAGCAGGTCGAGCTTCTCGAGCGCGGTGACCTGGCGGCTCACGGTGGACTTGTCGAGCATGAAGTACGAGGCGACGTCGGCGGCCCGGCAGCCGCCGCGCTCGTTGATCAGGTCGAGGATGCTGTAGGTGACCAGGGAGAGGTCCGGGTGCAGCTGGGAGGCCTTGTGCCGGGCACGCCGGGCGAAGGCGGTCAGCTCGCGCTGGATGGTGTCGATCGATGTCTCGCGGCCGGGCACGGCGGTCCTACCTCCTCGGTAATTTGTTGCACTGTACAACGTTTTTGGGTTCCGCCGTGCTCCGCCGTGTGCTGTCGGGCCACGCCGTCCTCCGCCGTCCCCCGCCGCGTTCCGCCTGCCGCCGGCACCCGGCCAGGGGCGCGGGCTCAGCCGGTCGTGGCACCGTCCGGGGTGCCGGTGGCTCCCGCGGCCTGCCAGGCGCGGGCGGCCGCGATCCGGCGGGTGGCACTCGGATGAGTGGCGAACAGTAGCTCAAGCACCCGGGGCGGGTCGACATCGGACACGTTGGCCACTGCCAGTCTGCGCTGCATGGCGATGAACTGCTCGGCGTCCGAGGTCAGTTCCAGGGCGTGCCGGTCCGCCCGGGCCTCGACCCGGCGGCTCACCGCGCACTGCACCGGCCCCGACAGGGCGCCCAGCAGGGCCGCGCAGGCCGCCATCAGCGGCAGGACGCGCGGATCCGCCGCGTCCGTCGCCCCCGCCGCCGACAGCAGCGGGCCCCAGCCGGTCAGCAGGCCGATCAGGCAGACCACCACGGCCGCCCCCACCGCGCCCAGCACCGTGCCGGTCAGCACGTCCCGGTGCTTCACGTGCCCGAGTTCGTGCGCCACCACCAGCTCCACCTCGCGCGGCTCGGCGGTGGACAGCAGCGTGTCGTAGGCGACGATCCGGCGGGTCGCGCCCAGGCCGGACACGTACGCGTTGAGGGCCGTGGTCCGCCGGGAGGCGTCCGCCACCAGGACGTCCCGCACCCGGACGTCGTCCTGGTCGGCGAGCGCGAGCAGGGCGGTCCGCAGCGGGCCGGGCGCCATCGGGGTGAAGCGGTTGAAGACCGGCTCCACCAGCAGCGGGTAGAGGAAGGAGAGCGCCGCCGTGAGCAGCGCCGCCGCGCCGGCGGCCGGGAGCCACCAGCGGTCCGGCCGGCGGTCGGTGAGCGCGAACAGTCCGAACGCCAGGGGCAGCACCAGGGCCAGGCCCAGCGCCAGTCCGCGCACGGCGTCCACCGCCCAGCCGCCCCAGCCCTGGGTGACCAGGCCGAACCGGGCCCGCACCGTCCGGGCGCCGGCGGCGAACGGCAGCTGGGCCGCCCGGCCGAGGAGGACCAGGGCGGCCGCCCCCGCCAGCACCTCGGCCGTCCGCGAGCCGCCGAACAGGTCGCCGGCGGCCGTCACCAGAGCGGCTCCGGCCGGGGTCAGCCCGAGCAGCAGCGTCAGGAGAAGGCCGGCCAGCCGCCCGCCCAGGGCCCACGGCAGCTGGGCACGCCGCAGCGCGCGGCCCCGGGCGCGCTGGGCGGGGGTGAAGTCGGGCGCGCCGGTACCGGCGCCGGGGGCGGGGGTCGCTGAGCCCGGAGGCGGGCTGACCGGATCTGTCATCTGTCGGCTGTCATCCGTAGTCCGTGAGCTGTCGGCCACCCGTTGCCGGGCGCCGTCCGTCGGGCGCTGTCCGGCCGGCCCGCGCCCACCGGTTGTCCGTCGGCCGCGGGCCGGCCGGCGGCTGCCGGGATCAGCATGTCACTCCCGCGCCGGCCCGGTGGCGGACTCGGTGCCGCTGCGGAGCAGCCGGTGCCCCAGCTCGACCAGGGCCCTCCCCACGGCGAACGCGTCGCCGACCGCCTCGGCGGGCTCGTCCTGCGGGCTGCGGCGGGCGCGGGTGTCGGCGTGCAGCACGCTGCCGTCGGCGTCGAGCACGGCGTGCACCCGGGTGGTGTCCCGGCCCTCGACGAGGTGCAGGCTCACCTGCCACTCCTTGGTGCGGACGGCCGATCCCGCGTCCTCGGTGAGGGGTTCCGCGGTCGCCGCAGGGGCGGCGTGCACCGGTGCGGCGGCGCCGTCCGCGCGGACGATCACCACCGGGCAGCTGCCGTGCACCGCGCAGTGGGAGCTCACCGAACCCAGCAGCGTGCGGGCGAAGGTGCCGCGCCCCCGGCTGCCGAGCACCAGGAAGTCGGCGTCCGCGGACAGTTCCAGCAGCACCTCGGCCGCGTGGCCGAGGACGAGGCTCTCCTCGATCTCCACCGGCCGGTCCCGGCCGACCACCTCGTCCACCTCGGCGGTCAGCGTGCGCCGGGCCGCCCGCTCGAAGCCGTCGTCCAGCAGCGGCGTGAGCCACCCGTAGAGCGACGGGTACTCCCAGGCCGCCACCGCGTGGACCGCGGCCCCGGTCAGGCCCGCCTGACCGACCGCCCAGCGCAGCGCCGCCTTCGAGGGCGCGGAGCCGTCGATCCCGACCACGATCCGCCGCCGGCCGCCGTTCGCCGTGCCGATTCCCACGCCGTCCATGCGCCGTCCACCTCGCCACCTCGGCCCGGGAGCGTGCAGCCCCGGGAGCGTGCACCCCCTCCACGCTGCGCGTCCGGACGGCCGGTGCGCCAGGGACACGACGGCCCGGTGCGGCGGTGGTGGGGGCCGGGGTGTCCTGGTGGGGATGGTGCCGGCGGTGGCGGGTCGTGGCGGGTCGTGGTGGTGGGGCCGGGTGCGGGGGCGCTGCGGGGGCCGGGGCGTCCCGGTGCGGCGGTTGTTCGGGCCGGTCCGTCCCCTGCGGGGGAGCCGGGGGGACAGCGAGGCGGGCCCGCCGGGCCCGCCGATACGATCGGTCGGGGCTGTCCGGCCCGGTGGGCGCGGGCAGTGGCCGTGAGCTGTGGCGCCGGTCCCGCCGGCGCCACCTGGGGAGAGGGGATCCGGTATGGCAGTCGAACCGTCCGGCGCGCAGGAGGTCCGTCGCGTCGAGGGCCTGGTGTCGGCGCAGGAGAAGGCGATCGCCCTGTTCGCCGAGGCCGAGGCGCGCGAACTGGTGGCGCCCGGGGTGGGCGAGCGCGAGGCGAGCGACCGGATCCGGGATCTCGCCAACGAGATGTTCGGCGCCACCCGGCACTGGCACAAGCGGATCATCCGCTCCGGCCCGAACACCCTGGCCCCGTACCGGGACAACCCGCCGGACCGGGTCATCGGTGCCGACGACGTGGCCTTCGCCGACTTCGGCCCCGTCTTCGAGGAGTACGAGGCGGACTTCGGCCGCACCTACGTCTTCGGCGGCGATCCGCACAAGCGGCGGCTGCTCGCCGACCTGCCGCGGATCTTCGACGCCGGCCGCGCGTTCTTCGCGGCCGACCCGGAGATCACCGGGCGGCAGCTGCACGCCGAGGTCGAGCGGCTGGCCGCCGAGGCGGGCTGGGAGGTCGGCATCTGGCACGCCGGCCACCTCGTGGGCGAGTTCCCGCACGAGGTGAACGACGGGGCCAAGGCCGACTCCTACATCACCCCCGAGAACGAGACCCCGCTGCGCCGCACCGACCGGTCGGGGCGGGTCTGCCACTGGATCCTGGAGCTGCACCTCGTCGACCGGGAGCGCGGCTTCGGCGGCTTCTACGAGCAGTTGCTCGACCTGGCCTGACCGCGGTCCCCGGCCCGCGCTCCGGCCGCCGGGCCCGTCCTGCGCCCCGGGCGCGGGGCGGGCCCGGGGCGGGCGGTCCGTGGAGGCAGACCGAAGGCGATGTGGGGGAATGGCGTAGTCTGACCGCTCTCGAATCGACCCCCGGGGGGACTTCACATGCGCCGAGTCGCGGCCGCCGTCGCACTGCTGCTCGGGCTGATACCCGTGGCCGCCTGCGGGCCGGACGACCCGGCGCCGGCCAAGGCCGCGCCGGCGGGCGACGCGGCGAAGCCCTCGGCGGCCGGGACGACGGGCGCCGCGGCGTCCGCCTCGCCGTCCGCGAGCGCCTCGGCGCCCCGCCCGGACGGTTCGATCACGGTGGCGTTCGCCGGGGACGTCCACTTCGAGGGCCGCACCGAGGCCCGGCTCGCGGTGAAGGCGCCCGAGCAGGCGCTCGGCCCGATCGCCACGACCCTCTCCGACGCGGACCTCGCCGTCCTCAACCTGGAGACCGCGATCACCGACCGGGGTGCCCCCGAGCCGAAGACGTACACCTTCCGCACCTCCCCCAAGGCGCTCACCGCCCTCAAGGACTCCGGCGTCGACGTCGTCTCGATGGCCAACAACCACGCCGTGGACTTCGGCGCGGACGGGCTCACCGACACGCTCGCCGCCAAGGACTCCGCGCCGATCCCGGTCGTCGGCGTCGGCCGCAACGCCAAGGAGGCGTACGCCCCGTACGTCACCACCGTGCGCGGGGTGAAGGTCGCGGTGCTCGCGGCCAGCCAGGTCGAGGACCTGACGAACCAGAAGTGGCGCGCCGGCGCCACCAAGCCGGGCATCGCCTCGGCGCTGGACGCCGCCGCCCTGGTCAAGGCGGTGGAGGAGGCGAAGAAGCAGGCGCCCGTCGTGCTCGTGTACCTGCACTGGGGCGACGAGGGCAAGGCCTGTCCGACCGGCGCCCAGAGCGCCATCGCCAAGAAGCTCGCCACCGCCGGGGCCACCGCGGTGGTCGGCACCCACGCCCACACCATGCTGGGCTCGGGCATGCTCGGCTCCACCTACATCGGCTACGGCTTCGGCAACTTCCTCTGGTACGGCACCTCCGACTACGCCAACTCCAACGAGACCGGCGTGACGACGCTGACCCTGACCGCGGCCGGCAAGGTCACCGGGGAGGTGTTCACGCCCGCCACCGTCGACGGCCAGGGCGTGCCCGTCCCGCAGACCGGCGCCGCCGCGACGGCCGCGCTCAAGCGCCGCGACGGCCTGCGGGGCTGCACCGGGCTGGCCCCGGTGGCGGGCGCGACGCGCTGAGGCCGGGGACGTGGCCGCGCTCAGACGCGGCGACGGTCCGCCGGGCCGAGGTCGTGCGGGTCGCGGGTGGTGAGCGCCTCGGCCACCGGCCGCCCACCGCCCGCCGACCGGGCGAGCCGCTCGCGGACCTCCCCCGGGGTGCGCGGCCGCCACCCCGGGCCGTAGCAGCAGCGCGAGTGGAAGGTCACCCCCGCGGCGAGCAGGGCCGTCAGGGCCCGCCACCCCGCGGTGTCCCGGCGTCGCGGTACCGCCAGGTCCTGGCCCGCGTCGACCAGTTCGCCGCCGCAGCGCGCGCAGACGTCCCGCCCCGGGGCGCCGTGCCGCTTCACGGACCGCCGGCACGGCGGGCAGACGAAGTGTCGTCGCGAGGTCCGGCTCCGGGTGCACATGCCGCTCACGGTAGGCGCGCGCCATGCCGTCGGCACCCGGATTTCCGGGCGGGCGGCCGCCGGGGGCGGCCCGGGGGCCCGGCGGCGGCGTGAGAGGGTCGAAGTGGAAGACGTGGTGGTCACGGGTGCGGAGGAGAGCCGGCCGATGACGGAGTGGAAGACGTACGGCCGGCGGCCGGTCTACGAGTCGCCCTGGGTGGAGCTGTGGCTGGACGACGTGGAGATCCCCGGGGTCGGGCGGGTCGACCACCATGTGGTGCGGATGCCGAAGGCCTGCACCACGGCGGTCGTGACCGATGACGCGGGCCGGTTCCTGCTGCTGTACCGGCACCGGTTCATCACCGGGCAGTGGGGGTGGGAGGTGCCGGCCGGGTGGGCGGAGCCGGGCGAGGAGCCGGCGGCGGCCGCCGCCCGGGAGGTGGAGGAGGAGACCGGGTGGCGACCGGGCCGGGTGGAGCCGCTGCTCGGGTTCAACGCGATGTCCGGCATCTCGACGATGCGCTTCCACGCGTTCCACATGACCGGCTGCACCCGGATCGGCGAGCCGACCGACCGGAGCGAGGCGACCCGGGTCGAGTGGGTGGCGGAGGAGGACGTGGTCGAGCTGCTGGCCGCCGGGGAGGTGCCCGAGGGGGCGTCGCTCGCGGCGCTCTCCTACTTCCTCGGGCCGTACCGCCTGGCGCGGCGGCGGCGGTCGGCCGACTGACCGCCGTCGGTCGCGCCGGCCGGTGCGCTCACTCCCGGTGGTTGGCCTCGCCGTGCTTCCAGTAGCCCTTCGCGTGGACGCGGTCGCGGGGGAGGCCTAGGTCGCCGAGGAGGTGGCGGCGGAGGGTTCCGACGGCGACGGCCTCACCGGCGATCCAGGCGGCGGAGCCGATGGTCCCGGCAGGGTCAGGGCCGGTCAGGACGTCGGCGGCGAGGACGGCGTCGGTGAGGAGCCGGCCCTTGGGGTGGGCGCCGTCGCGGGGGAGCCAGGTGGTGGTGAGCTCGGCGGCGGTGCCGAGCGGCAGCGCGTCGGCGCCGGTGGCGATCTCGAAGTAGGCGAAGGCCCTTACCGTGCTGGGCAGTTGATCGAGAATGGTGAGCGCGGCGGGCAGCGCGCTCTCGTCGGCGGCGAGGAGCAGCCGGGTGACGCCGTCCAGGTCGGGCCGGCGGCCGCGCGGGCCGGCGAGGACGGCCCGGTCGCCGGGGCGGGCGACGGAGGCCCAGCGGGCCAGGGGTCCGTTGCCGTGCAGGACGATGTCGATGTCCACCTCGCGCTCGGCGGGTCGGTGCCGGCGGATGGTGTAGGCCCGGGACGGGCCCTCGGGGATGGCCAACTTGACCCACTGGGTGGGGTGTTCGATCCCGAGGTCGGGCAGCGTCGGGCCGCTGAAGGTGATCCGGGTGAGGGTGGAGGTCAGCGGGGTGGTGGCGGTGACCTCGACGTCGTGGGTCGGGCGGGGGCGTCGGAACATGATGACTCCTGAGCGGGCCCGGGGGTGGACTCGGGCCGGGTGAAGGGGAGTTCGGTGACGGAGGGGCCGGGGCGCGCCACGGCGAACTGCCGCACGGCGGTACGGTGCGGGAGCCGCGCGGGGGCGGGTGATGGCGGGTGGTGGTGGGTGGTGCCCGGAGTGGGCGCCCGGATCAGTGCGTGAAGCGGGCGAGCTGCCGGTCGAGCAGGGTGTCGACGAAGGCCCGGTCGAGCGGGCGGCGCAGCACCAGGGCGCGGTGGTAGAGCGGGGCGAGCAGGGCGTCCAGGAGTGCGGCGGCCTCGTCCTCGGAGGTGCCGAGGCAGGCCCGGGTGTGCGCGACGTCCCGCTCGCGGAGCGGGTCGAGGAAGCCGGTGTGCAGCAACTCCGCTGTCCGGGAGTCGAGTTGGGAGTGCCCGAGAAGGGCTTGCAGGACTCGGCCGGCCGGTTCCTCGCCGAGGAAGGCGGCGAAGCGGTGCAGGTAGACGCGCAGGTCGGCCGGGGTGGCCGGGGAGTCGGGCCAGACCAGGGCGGGACCGGAGTCCAGCGCCAGGTTGTCGAAGAGGATGTCGACCTTGGACTTCCACCAGCGGTAGATGGTCTGCTTGGCGACGCCCGCCGCCGCGGCGATGCCCTCGATGGTGAGGCCCTCGAAGCCGTGCTCGACCAGGAGGTCGTCGGCGGCGTTCAGCACGGCCAGGCGCGCGGCCTCGCTGCGGCGACCGCCGGTACTCGCGCTGCTGCTGCCGGTGGCGGGGCGGGGCTGGGCGGCGATGGCGCTGCGGTCCTCACGGGCGGGCCGCTGCGGGAGCCGGCCGGGGTGCTGGGTCGGGCCCATCCTCTCACGCCTCCTCCGCCGCGAGGGGCGTCGGCCGTGCGCGACGGCCGGTCAGGCCGGCCGCGACGCCGACGGCCAGGACCGCGACCAGCGTGCTGAAGACGACCCCTGCCGTGCGCAGGTCGGTGGCCCGGATCAGGAGGCCGGCGCCCACGACCGGTACCGAGAGCATCGTGTACAGGACGGCGAAGTAGGCCGAGATCGCCTCGCCACGCCGCCGCGGTTCGACGCCCCCGTTGATGGTGGCGAGCCCGGTGGCGACGGCGGTACCGGTGGAGAGGCCGTTGAGCACCGCGCCGAGGAGCAGCGGCGGCAGCGTCCCGGCGAGCAGCGCGGTGGCGACCAGGGCCGCCGCCACGACGAGCCCGGCGCAGGCGGCGGGCAGGGCGCGGGGGCCGGGCAGCACGCGGGCGAGCAACTGGCCGGCCCCGGTGGCGACGAAGGCGAGGCAGGCGATCAGACCGGTGAGCGCGTGGTGGTGGATGCCGAGGACGGTGGCGAGGAAGAGCCCGCTGACGGAGGTGAGGACGCCGAGGGCGGCGAAGCCGGACCCGGCGGTCAGGGCGGCGCGCAGCAGGGCGGGCCGGATGGCGGCCGGGACGAGCGGCGGCACGAAGGGCGGGGGGTTCCCGGGGGTCTCGCGAGAGGTCTCGCGAGGGATCTCGCGGCGGGCGGTGCGGCGGGCCCTGCGGGGGCCGCCGCCGGGCGCGCTCTCCGGGACGGCGAAGAGGCCGAGCAGGGCGACCGCGGTGAGGGCGAGCATCACCGTCCAGGGCAGCCGCAGCGGGGAGCCGGCCCATTCGGCGAGGATCCCGGAGAGCAGCGTGCCGCCGGCCAGTCCGCCCATGTTGGCGGCGAGCGCGAGGGTCTGCGCCCGCAGCCGGCGCTCCGGCGGAGCGAGGTCGAGCAGGGCCGCGGTGGCGGCGCCGGTGACCAGGGCGGCGGCGAGGCCGGACACCACCCGGGCGACGAGCAGCCAGGGCAGGGCGGAGGCGGCCTCGAAGAGTCCGGCGGCGACCGCGGCGAGGAGCAGGGCGCCGGCCATGACGGGGCGACGGCCGATCCGGTCGGAGAGGCGGCCGAGCGTGAGCAGGCCCACGACGACTCCGGCGGCGTAGACGGCGAAGGTCACCGTGACCATCAACGGCGAGAAGCCGAAGGCCTGTTGGTAGAGCGGATAGAGCGGGGTCGGGACGGTGGTGCCCGCCATGGTGACCCAGAAGGCGAGGGCGATGGCGGCCCGGGCGAGCGGAGTCGCCGGGGTGGGCGGGGCGGACGGGGCGGTGGCCACCGCCGGTGGGCTGTCGGGGGGCGCGGAAGGCACGGGTGTGCTCCTCGGGTGAGGTGAGGGGGTGAGGCCTGCTGGGGCGGGAGCTCCGCGCGGGGCGGAGTCGGCGCAGCGCGGGGCAGGCCCCGGAGGCGAAAGTAGACGCAACGTTGCGTTGCGATTTGAAACGTAGCACTGGACGCAACGTTGCGTCCAGGCTCGATGGTGCACCCCGGTCGACCCCGGTGCGGAACGGCGGCCGCCGCCGCGAGTTGACGGACTCGCAGCTCCTCGGCGCACCCGGACAGGTATGTTAGGTTAGCCTTGCCTAATGCTGCTGCTCAGGGGGAGTTCGGGGAGGGGTGTCCAGGTGCGACTGCCCGAATCAGCGGGCCCGGTCGCGAACCTGCGGCCCGGAACCCCGCCCGCCCCGGTGCTCCGCCCCTGACCGGACGGAACCGGTGTCCGACCGGCGGCGCGCCACCGGCGACGCCCGACCGGCTGGCACGCGGCCGCCGAGGGCCGGCTGCCCCGCGTCGACCGGGGGCCGAGGCCCCGGACCACCAGCGACCCTCGCGCCACCCGGGCGACCCGTTCACCCGGCCCCGAACCGCCCCACCCGCCGACCACCCCGACCGGGGCACCCGGCGGCCACTCGCAGACTGGGAGAATCCAGGTGACCACCGTGCACCACGCCCCCGCCGGGACGGAACACACCGTCATCGGCGCGGCCAGCGGGCTGCTGGGCCAGTACCGGGCCGCGCCCGACGAGGCGTTCTCCGCCTCGCCGACCCGCACGCTGCTCGCCGAGGGCGTGCACGCCAGGGTGGTGCAGGACGAGCGCCCGCTGCCGGTGCGGGTCGCCGAGACGCTGGCCCGGGCGCGCCGTGACGGGGTCCGGCGGCCGCTGGTGATGGGCGCGGTGGCGTTCGACCACGACAGCAGGGCCGAACTGGCCGTGCCCGCCGGGCTGCGCGTCTGCGGCGCGCTGCGGGACGACCCGCTGATCGCCCTGCCCGCCCCGGCCGCCGAGCCGGTGGACTGGCGGGTCCGTCCGGTGCCCGAGCCCGAGGTGTACGGGGCGGGCGTCGCCGAGGCCGTCCGGCGTGTGCGGGCGGGCGAGTTGAGCAAGGTCGTGCTCGCCCGGACACTCGAACTGAGTGCCGGTCGCCCGCTCGACCTGCCCGCGATCCTCCAGCGGCTGGCCCGCCGCGACCCGAGTGGCTACACCTTCGCGGTGCCCACCGGGGCGGGTCGCACCCTGATCGGCGCCAGCCCCGAACTGCTGCTCTCGCGCCGCGGCACCACGGTGGTGGCGAACCCGCTGGCCGGTTCGGTGCCGCGCACGGCCGACCTGGGCGAGGACGTCCGCCGGGCCGCCGCGCTGCTGGAGTCCCCGAAGGACCTGCGCGAGCACGCCTTCGTGGTGGACGCCATCCGCGAGGCGCTGGCCCCGTACTGCCGGACGCTGCTGGTGCCGGCCGCCCCGACCCTGGTCCGGACCGCCGCCATGTGGCACCTGGCGACCACGATCACCGCCGAACTGGCCGACCCGGCCGTGTCGGCGCTGGAGCTGGCCACCGCCCTGCACCCGACCCCGGCGGTCTGCGGGTCGCCGACGCCGCCGGCGCGGCGGGCGATCGGCGAGATCGAGCCGTTCGACCGCGGACTGTACGCCGGGATGGTCGGCTGGGGCGACGCGGACGGTGACGGCGAGTGGGTGGTGACCCTGCGCTGCGCGGAGGCGGACGGGCGCACGCTGCGGGTGTTCGCCGGGGCGGGCGTCGTCGCCGAGTCGCGGCCGGAGGCCGAACTCGCCGAGACCAGCGCCAAGTTCCGCACCTTCCTGGACGCCGCGGGGGTGCCGCGGTGAGCGGCCCGGGCGGCGGCTGAGGCTCGCTGTGCGGTACTCGGGTGCGGGGCCGGCCGTCGCGGTCGGCCCCGGCTGACGACCCGGGCCCTACGGCAGGTCGATCCGCTCGGTCCGGTACGCCCCGATCACCTCGATCCCCTTGCTCCCCGTGATGCCGTCCAGCGGCAGCGACTCCGTGTACGGGGCGGTGGCGGGGAGCCCGATGCCGGACAGCGAGCCGACCACCTCGATGCCCCAGTACTCCGGCTGCGCGATGTAGACCCGGGGCGACAGCCGGACGGTCATGTTCAGGTAGGGCTTGGTCCCGTTCACGACGAGGATGAACGTGCCCGGGACGATCCCCGGGACGGCCTTCGCCTCCTCGAAGTCGATCAGGCGCACGGACTCCGGCGCCGACCGCTCTGCAAAGTTCTCCGCCATGGTGAACCCTTTCGTCACCGCGATGCCCTCAGGCCTTCCGACGACGCAGGCTAGCTGACGGTCGCTCACGAACGATGCCTGCCGCGCGCGCACGAAGGTGCCGGCCTGCCCGACACCCGCCCGGCGGAGCCGACCGCTCAGGAGAGCGGTGCGTCCGCGGCTGCCACGAAGGCGACGAAGTCGGCCCAGGCGGCGGGGGAGAAGGCAAGCTGCGGCCCGCCCCGGTCCTTGGAGTCCCGGACACGGACGGCGGTCGTCACGGCGACCTCGATGCACTCGCCGCCCGCAGTGCCGCTGTAGCTGGACTTGAACCATGCGAGCTCAGTGCTCATTGCTCCTCCGTCTACGCGCCGACGAACCTCGCCGAGGTTCTCGCGAGCAAGGGCGTTCTGTCTCCGGGTGGAGCAGGCCGCTCAGGAGGGCGGTGTCTCCGTGGCTGCCGCGAAGGCGACGAAGTCGGCCCAGGCGGCGGGTGAGAAGGCGAGCTGCGGCCCGCCCCGGTCCTTGGAGTCCCGGACGCGCACGGCGGTCGTCATGGCGGCGACCTCGATGCAGGCACCGCCCTCGGTGCCGCTGTAGCTGGATGTGAACCAGGTTGGTCCGTCGCTCATAGCCCCTCCGCCAACGCGCTGATGAACCTCGCCGACTCCTCCGGGGTGAGAGCCTGCCGGAGGATCATTTCATGGCGTTGGCTGAGCAGGCCCACTCTTTCCGGATCCGAGTGCAGTAGGCCCATCGCCTGGCCTTCCTCGTAGGCGAGCCGTCGGTGTTCGGTCGTGTCGAGCAGGATGAAGGGGCCGTTCAACCCGGGGTGGGCACCTCTGCCGGGTACGATCTGCACGGAGATGTGACGCGGCCTTCCGGCGTCCAGCAGATGCCGCAGCTGGCGGACGTGTGCCTCAGTAGTGGTGAGCGGGCTGCGCAGGACCGTCTCGCAGAGCAGGAAGTTGAAGGACTTGGTCTGGGTTTTCAGTAGCTCCTGGCGAGCCAGCCTTGCGCCGACACGTTCCTCGACGGTTTCGTCGTCCAGTGGTGGCCAGTTGGCCTCGAGAAGGGCCCTTGCGGTGTCTTCGGTTTGGAGGAGGCCAGGGATGAGTTGGGTCTCGAACCAGTTGAGGGTCACTGCTTCGGCCTCGTAGCGCATGTAGTCCTCGGCGAAGCGGGGATACTTCTCGGGCCTCAGGAACTCCTCGCCTGCCGCCAGGATGCCCTTCGCTCCGCACAGCTCGTCGGCGATGTCGAGCAGGTGTCTGGAGGGTCGGCGCCGACCCGCCTCCATGGAGCGGAGGCTCTCCGCGCTGTAGCCGGCCTCCCTGGCCAGGTCCTCGCGGCTGACCCCGGCTCGGGTGCGCCAGAGCTTGATCTGGTTGCCGCAGTAGCGCCAGGCCATCGGCGGTGGCGTGTTGGAAGTGGCGCTCATGGCTGTAGCCCCCCTGGTCGTCGACCGGCTCGGGCTCCGAGGGTAGGGCGGGTGTGGGTCGGGGTGGGGGCGAACCGTTCGAAACCGCACGTCCGGGTGAAGCCGGCCGGGGTGGTGGTGTGCGTCGGGGCTGCGGCCCGGTCGGGGCGGGTGGCGTGAGTGTCGGGCGGTGGAGCGCGGGGTCGCTGTGATGAGCTGAGGGCTGCCGTGCTGTCCGCTCCCGCGCGGCAGCCGTTCCGGTCCTGCTGGACCGTCCTCCTGAGGGGAGACGCTCGTGCGCAGTCGTGTCGGAGCCGGGGTGCTGGCTCTGCTCCTGGGGTCCGGCGCCGTCGCGGGCTGTTCGTCGGCTCCGGAGCCCGCGGCCACGTCGGCCGCTCCGAGCTCGGCCGCCGCCTCGGCGGTCGCCTCCTCCACCGGGTCCGCCACCGGGTCCGCCCCGGCCGCGCCCGGTGCCGCGCCGTCGGTGGCCGTCCGGGCGACGGTCACCGAGGAGTTGGCGGCGCCCTGGGGCCTGGTGGTGCTGCCCGACGGGGACCTGCTGGTGTCCGAGCGGGACGACGGCCGGATCGTGCGGGTCGCGGCGAAGGACGGCGCCCGCACCGAGGCCGGGACCGTCCCCGGGGTGGTCTCCGGCGGCGAGGGCGGCTTGCTGGGCCTCGCGCTGTCGCCCGGCTACGCCACCGACCACCTGGTGTACGCCTACTTCAGCACCGCCGCGGACAACCGCGTCGTGCGCCTGACGTACGACCCGGCGCGGCCGGCGAAGCAGCAACTCGGCACGCCCGAGGTCCTCCTGACGGGCATCCCGCACGGGCCCCGGCACAACGGCGGGCGGATCGCCTTCGGCCCCGACGGCCTGCTCTACGTGGGCACCGGGGACAGCAGCGACACCGCGCTCGCCCAGGACGAGGGTTCGCTCGGCGGCAAGATCCTGCGGCTCGCCCCGGACGGCACGCCCGCTCCCGGCAACCCCTTCCCCGGCTCGCCCGTGTACTCCTACGGCCACCGCAATGTGCAGGGGCTCACCTGGGATCCCCAAGGGCGGCTCTGGGCCTCGGAGTTCGGCCAGGACACCTGGGACGAGCTGAACCTGATCAAGGCCGGCGGCAACTACGGCTGGCCGGTGGTCGAGGGCACCGGGAACCGCCCCGGCTTCATCGACCCGGTGGCCCAGTGGCACACCGCCGACGCGTCCCCGAGCGGTATCGCCTACGCCGACGGCGCCGTCTGGATCGCCGCGCTGCGGGGCACCCGGCTCTGGCGCGTCCCGCTCGACGGTGACCGTGCGGCGGGCGCTCCGGAGGCGTTCCTCGACGACGCCTACGGGCGGCTGCGCACGGTGGTCGCGGACCGGGACGGCACGCTGCTGCTGGTCACCAACAACACCGACGGGCGCGGGGACTCGCGCTCCGGCGACGACCGGATCCTGCGCCTGACCGTCTCCTAGCGGCGCGGCCGGTCCCCGGGGTCCCGGCCGGTTCTGGCATGCCCGGATCGAGTGCGCGGTCCGCCGACCGGTCGGCCTGGTTCGCCCGCAGATCGCTTGCGCTGGAGGGGAGTTGGGCCGCCTCCGGGTCGTCGGCCGGACTGGCGGCCGCGTCGTCCTCCCCGCTGATCGTTCACTCGTTCGATGGGTTTGAAGCGGCCGGCCCGCAGGAGCGGCCCCCCGGCGGCCGCGTTGTCAGTGTGTCCCGTTACGTTCCTCCCATCGCAGACCAGCAGCTGGGAGGAGAGCGGCCGTGACGTGGGTGGAAGCGGGGACGGGCGGCTATCAAGTCGCGCTCGACGCGGAGGGCAGGGTGGTGTGCCGCAACGCGGCCGGCCGCCCGTTGAAGTCCCTTCCGTCGAAGCTGAACGACGATCCGGTGGTCACCGGGCTCAAGCAGCTCACCGAGTGGCTCGCCGCGCACCGGCGCGGCTGCCTGGAGGACGTCGAGCGGTGGATGGTCCGCTCGCTGCCCGTCCCCGCCGCGGTCCTGGTCGCGGTCTGGCCGGACGAGGCCTGGCAGGAGGTCCTGCGCGACCTGGTGGTCACGGGCTCGGACGGCGAGGTCGCCGGGTTCCTGCGCGGCGCCGACGCCGAACGCGGCCTCGGGCTCGTCGACCTCGACGGGGACACCGTGCGCCTCACCGACGGCGAGATCCTGATACCCCACCCCGTCCTCCTGGAGGACTTGGACGAGCTGCGCGAGTTCGCCGTCGAACTCGGGGTCTCCCAGCAGGTGCAGCAGCTGTACCGGGAGGTCTGGCACCGCCCGGCGGAGGCCGCGTCCGGTACCGAGGTCACCAGCTACGCCGGCGGCCGCTACAACGCCCTGCGCGACCTGCTCGGCCGCTGCGCCCGGCTCGGCTACCGGGTGCGCGGCGGCTACGCCGTGCTGCCCGTGGTCGAGGGCGGCCGCGCGCTGGAGGCCCGCGTCTGGGTCGGGGACTACTACGAGTACGACGAGTGCGAGACCGGCGCGCTCAGCTGGGCCGGCCCGGACGGCACGATCCGGCCGGCGGCCGAGGTCGGGCCGGTCGCCTGGTCCGAGGGCATGCGGATGGCCGCCGCGCTGTACGCCGGCCGCACGATCGAAGGGGAGGAGCCCGCATGAGCACCACCGAACTGCACGAGCGCCTGCTGGATGCCGGAGCGGTCCTCCCGGCGGGCACGCTGCCCGGCGCCGGGCAGCCCGACAGCGCCGCCGACGTCCTCACCGCCCGCAGCTACGCCCACCCGGCGCTCGACGGGCGCCGGATCGTCCGGCTCGTCCCGGGCGCGCTCGGGCCCGCCGAGGACCTGGCGGTCGACTTCCTCGGCCTGAAGCCGGCGGCCGAGCCGGCCGAGGTCGGCCAGGTCCGCCAGGAGGCGCTGGGCTTCCCCGCCTGGGCGCTGGTCCACGACCCGGCGAACGGCCACCACGCGCTCGCCCTGGTCAAGGAGATGGAGCGGCTCGCCCGGCAGGCGAAGTCCAAGCCCGGCCACGCCAAGGACGGCTTCGACGAGCTCGCCGTGCGCCTCGGCCGCGCGGTGCCGCACTTCCTGCCGACCTACTGCGAGGAGGTCGGCCGGATCTTCGTCGAACAGGGCAACCAGACCTACGCCGGCACCTTCTTCGGCAAGGCCCGCGAGGCCGAGCGCACCCACAGCCTCGCCGTGGACGAGGAGCGGCTGCGCGCCGTCTTCCTGGAGTTCGCGCTGGCCGGCGCGCTTACCGTCAAGGCGCTGCGCCAGTACGTGAAGGAGCTGAGCGGCCGGCTCGACCCGCTGACCGCCTGGCAGCGCTTCCGCCAGCTCTGCACCGAGCGCTCGGCCGCCGGCATGGCCCCCTACGCGGGGATCGCCGAGGACGCCCGCGCCCTGATCCGGGCCGCCGGGCTCGACCGCACCGAGCACGAGCAGGCCCTGCTCGCCGAGCTGCTCGCCTCCCCCGCCGTCAACCGCGCGCCCGGCGCCTTCTGGAAGTCCTGGCACGGCGCCGTCATCGAGCTGGCCCGGCGTGACGAGGGCGTCCGCGCCCGGCTGCTGGAGATCATGCCCGACCCGGCCGGGGTCTCCGACCAGAGCGCTCAGGACGCCTCCTGGCTCGCGGTGCTCGCCGAGAGCGGCGCCGAGCAGCTGCTGACCGGCCTGCCCGCCCACGGCGCGGCGGGCCAGGCCGGGACCACCCCGGCCGCCGCCGTCTGGCTGCAGCGCTGGGTGGGCCACATCGGCCGGGGCTGGCGCACCAACGGGCTCAACGCCGAGACCGTCGCGCTGGCCGCCCGGATGACCGGGCGGCTGCGCGCCGACGGCATCCCGGTCGACCTCTTCACCGGGACGCGGCGCAGCCCCCACCAGATCGAGCTGCTCGACCTGCTGCTCGCCGAGGGCGTCCCGGTCGCCGACCCGGCCGACGGGCAGAGCCTCGGCCTCGGCGACTGGGTGCGCGAGTCCGGGCCCGGCGGCCGCACCCTCGCCGCGGTCGCCGCCGACCCGCGGTTCCGCGCCCTGCTGCGCTCCGGCGTGCCCAACAGCTGGACGGCCGCCGCGCACAAGCAGCTGGCCGCCCTCCCGGTGCTGCGCGAGCTGTTCGTCGAGTGGTCCGACGCCCGGGCCGACGAACTCCTCGCCGCGCGCGGCCTGGCGAGCGCGGCCGAACTGCTGAAGGACCTGCGGAGCAGCCGCGGCGCGATCCGCACCGAGAACCCGGCCGCCGCCGAGCGGATCGCCGGCCTCGACGTCACCGGACTGCTCGCCCGCACGCTGCGCACCGGCATCCTCGACGAGCTCGGCTGGCCCGCGCTGGAGGAGGCACTCGTCCGGCTCGGCATCGAGGCGGGCGAGGCACCGGGCGGCCCCGAGGGCAGGGAACTGCCCGACGGCCTCTGCGTCGAGGAGGCCTGGCCGCAGCTGGTCCTGGAGCTCGGGAACCGCGTAGTGGTGGTCGGTCCGCAGGGCATCCTGCTGGAGCACACCCTGCGCATCCCCGACAAGCTGGAGCGCTGGCAGCGGCCCCGGCTGCGCTTCGTCGACGGCGAGCTGCTGGTCGCCTGGTACCGGGAGAACAAGCAGTACGCCTACTGGTCCGGCCGCCCCACCGAGACCTTCGAACTGGGCGGGGAGACCATCGTCCGCTACTACGGCGGCCAGGACGACCCGGAGATCCCGTCGATCCCGCTGTCCGGCGGGGGCCGGACCGCCGGCGAGCGCCCGCTGCACGTCGGTGACACCCGGATGCCCGCCGAGGCGCGGGTGATCGGCGACGGCACCGGTCACTGGACGGTCCGCCCGAGCCGGACCGGTGACGTCCTCACCGAACTGGACGCGACCACCGGCGCGCTGGGCCGCGCCGCCGAACCGCCCAGGATCGCCGCCACCGCGGCGGCCGGCCGGCTCGACCTCGACCGCACGTCGCTGCTGCCGATGCAGCCCGGCCTGGAGGCCACCCCGCTGGGCACCGACGGCGTCGTGCTCGGCAGCTGGGTCCGGGTCGACGGGGCCAAGGTCACCACCGGCACCGCCGACGGCACCACCCTCACCCTGGCCGGAAGGGGCCGGCGCCCCGATCGGTTCCCGCTCGGGCGGCTCGGCCTGCCCGGTGACGCCCACCCGCTGGTCGTCGAGGAGCGCGGCGGCGATCTCGGCCTCGCCCTGCCGGACGCCGACGGCAGCGGCGCCGACACCAGCACCGACCTGCAGACCTGCCGGCCCGGCGGTCTGGCGGCCGCCGGTACCGCGTTCGTCCCCCCGCTCGCCCACTGGCACGCCCTGCGGCCGCGCGACGAGGCGGGCTCGCTGGTCCTGCGCGGTCTGACCGACGAGCAGGCCGCCCGGCTGATCGACGCCGCCTGGCCGACGGACGCCGAACCGCCCGCGGAGGCCGAGCAGCGCTGGCTCACCGTCCAGGGCGTGCGGCGCCCGCTCGCGGTGGGCAAGGCCGCCCGGCAGTCCGTGCCGGTCGAGGCCGTCGGCGCCGTGCTGCCCGGCGTCGGCCACCCGCTGCTGCGGGCCGGCGTCGCGGGCCTCGCCCGGTCCGCCGCCGAACTGCTCGACCTCGCCGCCCGGTTCGTCCCGCAGCCCGAGGCCGAGGCCCGCCCCAAGCCCGGCACCGCCCGGGCGGGCGCCGCCTACCGGCCCGAGCACGGGCGTGACCAGGACCTGCGCGAGGCGGTGGAGATCCTGCTGCCCGACACCTCGGGCTTCGGCCGCTCCTGGGAGCACGGGGACCACTGGCGGGTGCTCGGCAACCTGCGCACCGTCCTCGGCGTCCTCACCGGGCCACCGGCCGTGGCGCCCGGCACCGAGGGCTGGTCCACCCCGCTCCGGGTCGAGCTGGAGGGGGACGACAACCACCACGGCTGGCTGAGCCTCCTCGGCCACCTCGGCACCCTCGCCTACGCCGCGGCCGCCCCGCTCACCGGCGCGGCCGAGCGGTCGGCGCTCGCCCTGCTGCTGACCGAGCTCACCCGCGGCCTGCTCGCCGACCGCGGCGCCACCCTGCGCGAGGTCGTGCTGACCGAGCCGCTCGCCGACTTCGTCGACCCGGACGGCACCACCCGCAAGCACCCGTCCCGGGCCGGCCAGGTGTTCCGGCACGGGGAGCGGACCGTCGTCGTCCTCGGCTGCCGCCACCACCGCGAGGACCGGGTGAACTGGCTCGCCGTCGACCACGACCCGAGCGGCGCCTTCGGGCCGGTCGCCCACTTCGGCACCGCCGGGGAGCGCAACACCGAGGAGGTCGTCACCGCCGACTGGACGGCGCGGTTCACCGCCCTGCTCGCCCTGCACGGCGGGTTCGTCCGGGAGGCCGGGCAGGCCGCCGCCTTCGGTGCGGCGACCGGCATCGGCGCCACCCGGGCTGCCCTGCTGCTCAGCCCCACCAACACCCTGTTCGGGTGGTACGGCACCGTGCTCCCCGCCGACCGGCTCAAGGAGTACGGCCTCAAGTCGGCCGAGGCCAAGGCCGCCCGGGACTGGCTGCGCGGTCGCGACCGGGCCGGCCTCCGCGCCGTCTGGACGGCGCTCCTGCCCGCCGACCCGAAGGCGCTCTGGACGGACGGCCCCGACACCGCGGCCGGAGCCGAGCGGTGGACGGAGCGGTTCGGACAGCTCGTCACCCTGCCCGAGGAGGCCCAGGCCACCGTCAACGGTGCCGGGATCAACCACATCGAAGAGGTCCTCAACCCCACCCGGACGCCCTGGCTCAACCGCACCACCGGCTACCGGGTGCGGGCCACCCAGGACGGCGGGCCGGTCCAGCTGGTCGCCGACGACCCGCACGCCCTGCCCGGCGACACCGGTCTGGGCGGGGCCGTCGACGCCCTGCGCTGGCTCGCCTACCACCTGCCCGCCGACAGCCCGCTGCGCCCGCTGCTGCCGCAGGCCGCCGCCGCGCTGCGGGCCCGGCTGGCCGACCCGGAGCTGCTGCTGAACTACGACCTGCTCCGCACCGCCAAGGGCGAGAAGCTGTCGCCGGTGCTGCGCACCCGCTTCGGACTGCCGGCCGAGGGCGGCGCCGACGCCGACGGCCTGGTCCGCTGCGGGGAGGCTCTCGTGCTCGCCCCCGGCCGTACCGAGGACGAGCAGGTCTGGCTGCGCCCGGCCGGGCTCACCGGCGGGGACGATCCGGTGCTGGAGCTGCTGGCCGGGCTCGTCGACGGCTACTGGTTCACCAGTCAGCGGCCCGCCCTGGCGGCCATCCTGGACGGCGAGCTGGAGCGCCTGGTGGCCCCGCCGGAGCTCGCGCCCGACCCGGCGCCGACCGGTGCCGGGGAGGAGGCCCGCTGGGCGCAGAACCCGCAGCTCAGCGTCGGCCCGCTGGTCGCGGAGGTGGCCGCCGCCCACGGCCTCGGCGCGGACGCCGCCGCGCTCTACCTCCAACTGCTCGCGCTGCCCGACCCGACCGACCGCAACGTCGCGCGCTGGACGGGCTGGAAGCCCGCCCGGCTGAAGCGGGCCCGGGCCGAACTCGCCGCCACCGACCTGGTGCTGGAGGCCAAGCGGTCCCGGGCCGGCCGCGGCCTCTTCCTGCCCGGCGGCTGGCAGGAGGCCAAGGCCCCCGGCCTCCCGGCGGAGACCTGGAAGGCCGGCCTGTACGAACTGCCCACCCACCACGCCGTCCTGCCGCGGCTGTCCGTCCCGGAGCTGTTCGCCCGGGCCTGGCAGCGGATCGGCGACGGGGACGTCCCCGGATACGAAGAGCTCCGTACCGGCAAGCGCAGGAAGGCCCGCCGATGACCACCGCCCCGAAGGACCAGCCCACCGCCCCGAAGGACCAGTCCGCCGACCCGAAGACCCAGTCCGCCGACCCGACGGCTCGGCAGATCGTCCCGCCCGAGGAGAGGTACGCCGCCGAACTGGAGTTCCTGGCGGCCCACGACACCGGCCCGCGCCCGCCCGGCTGGCGGCTCACCCCGCGCGCCGTGGTCACCTTCGTGATGGGCAGCGGCGGCGAGAAGCTCAAGGCCGGGCGGAAGAGCCTGGCCGTCGAGCAGAAGTTCGTCGGCGAGCGGGCGCTGGTCGAGCGCTGCGTGGTCACCCTCGCCGGGGAGCGCGGTCTGCTGCTCGTCGGCGAACCGGGCACCGCGAAGTCGATGCTCTCCGAACTGCTCGCCGCCGCGGTCTGCGGCACCAGCGCGCTCACCGTCCAGGGCACCGCCGGTACCACCGAGGACCAGCTGAAGTACGGGTGGAACTACGCCCTGCTGCTGGCCAAGGGCCCCAGCCGGGACGCCCTGGTGCCCTCGCCGGTGCTCACCGCGATGACCACCGGAGCCGTCGCCCGGGTCGAAGAGGTCACCCGCTGCCTGCCCGAGGTGCAGGACGCCCTGGTCTCGCTGCTCTCCGAACGGCGCATCGCGGTGCCCGAGCTGGCGGGCAGCCCGGACGGCCAGCTGCACGCCGCGGCCGGCTTCACCCTGATCGCCACCGCGAACCTGCGGGACAAGGGCGTCAGCGAGATGTCCGCCGCCCTCAAGCGGCGGTTCAACTTCGAGACGGTCGGCCCGATCGGCAGCCTCGCGGCGGAGGTCGAGCTGGTCCGCCGGCAGTCCACCGCCGCGGTCGCCCGGGCCGGTGCCGCGTACGCGGTGGACGACGCCGTGCTGGAGGCACTCGTCACCGCCTTCCGGGACCTGCGCACCGGCCGCTCCACCGAGGGCTGGGACGTCGAGCGCCCGTCCACCGTGATGAGCACCGCCGAGGCCGTCTCGGTGGCCACCGGGCTGGGCGTCTGCGCCGCCTACCTGCCCGACGGCGGAGACCTCCTCGGCCGGCTGCCGGGGCAGCTGATCGGCGTCGTCCGCAAGGACGACCCGGCCGACGCCGCCCGGCTGCTCGGCTACTGGGACGGCCCGGTCCGGCGCCGTGCCGAACAGGGCGCGGCCACCTGGCGGATGCTCTGGGACCTGCGTTCGGCCCTGGAGGCGTGAGGCGATGACGACGAGCAGCGCGGTGACCGGACTCTCCGGAGCCGGAGGAGCGGGCCTTCGCGGCCCCGGCACGCCCGGGGACCACGACGACCCGCGCGGGGTGGTCGAGGCGGAGGCGGCGCGATTGGCCGCCTCGGGAGCAGGCCGCCCGGGGCCGTTCCTGATCGGGGTGCGGCACCACGCCCCCTCGCTCAGCGCGGTGGTGCCCGCGCTGCTCGACGCGGCCCGGCCCGAGGTGGTCCTGGTCGAGCTGCCCGCCGAGTTCCAGCCCTGGCTGGACTGGCTGGCCGACGAGTCCACCCGGGCGCCGGTCGCCCTCGCGGCCGCCCCGGACGGCTCCGGGGACGGTCCGGGCGAGGGGCCCGCCGGGCTCGCCTTCTACCCGTTCGCGGACTTCTCCCCGGAGCTGGCCGCGCTGCGGTGGGCCCGTCGCAACGGCGTCCCGGCCCTCACCTGCGACCTGCCGCTCGCCCGGCGGGCCGAGGCCCGCC
>NZ_JBHWUI010000043.1:0-54781 GCF_042737525.1 Kitasatospora sp. NPDC059973
CGCCCGGGCCGGCCGCGACGAGGCCCGGCCGCAGCTGCCCACCGCGCCCGGCCCCGGCTCCGCACCCGGCCCCGGCTCCGCCTTCGCCAAGCCCGCCGACTCGGCCCCCGCCGCTGCCGCCGCGCCCAACCCCGCCGCCGAGAAGCCCGCCGAGCGCGAGCTGGTCAAGATCGGCGCCGGCGAGCAGCAGGTGCAGCTCGGCTGGCTCGGCCGCCTGCCCAAGCCCAGGCTCGACGGCAGCCGGGCCACCTACGTCGACGCCCGCCCCGGAGTGGACCTCGTCCTGGAGGCCACCCGGACCGGCTTCGAGCAGTACCTGATCGTCAAGGACCGCTCGGCCGTCTCCCAGGCCGGCACCGTCGTGCTGCCGATCGACACCAGCGGCCTGGACGTCGACCGCAAGGACGACGGCTCGATCGAGCTGACCGAGCGTCCGTCCGGCAAGGTGCAGGCGAAGATCCCCGCTCCCGTGATGTGGGACGCGGCGGTCGACCCGCAGTCGCTGGAGCACAACCGCCGCGCGCCCGTCGCGATGGAGCTGCGCGGTGCCGGCGCGGAGGCCGAGCTGGTCTTCACCCCGGACGCCGGCTTCCTCGGCGACCCGGCGACCAGCTACCCGGTGACGATCGACCCGGCGCTCACCGTCGGCGCCTCCTTCGACACCTTCGTCCAGCAGGGCTGGACCACCGACCAGTCGTCCGCCACCGAGCTGAAGCTCGGCAACAACGGCAGCGGCCAGGTCGCCCGCTCCTTCCTGCACTTCCCCGAGGGTCCGTACCACGGCAAGCACATCCTCTCGGCGAAGCTGAACCTGTACAACACCCACTCGTGGTCCTGCGAGCCCTGGTCCTGGGAGGTCTGGGACACCGGCCTCGCCTCCACCGGCTCCCGGTGGACCAACCAGCCCAACTGGAACAAGCAGTGGGCGGTCAGCAACGCCACCAAGGGCAACGAGAACGCCGGCTGCGGCGACGCCTGGGTCGCCCAGGACGTCACCTCGCTGGTCACCGCCTGGTCCGACAACGGCTACACCAACAACGCCCTCGGCCTGCGCGCCTCCACCGAGACCAGCCCGTACTCGTGGAAGCGCTTCGACTCCTCCCAGGGCGGCCACCCGCCGTTCCTGTCGGTGACCTACAACACCGTCCCCGCGGCGCCGCCGGCGGTCGACGTGTTCCCGGCCCGCCAGGGCAACCCCCGCTTCACCTCCTCGGCCACCCCGACCTTCCAGGTCCTGGCCAGTGACCCGGACAGCGGCGGCAAGGTCGGCGCCGACTTCGACCTCTACCGCGCCGGCGTCCTCGTCAAGCGCGTCTACAAGGAGGTCCCGAACGGCAGCTACGCCCAGGTGAAGCCGGCCGACTTCGGCCTCGCCAAGCTCGACGAGGGCGTGCAGTACTCGATGGGCGCCCGGCTCTGGGACGGCACCGACAACTCGCCGTGGGCCCCGCAGGACGTGGTCGTCGTCGCCGACACCACCCGGCCGGGCGCGCCGTTCGTCACCTCCGCCGACTACCCCGCCGACGAGGTGTGGCACGGCACCGCCGGCCAGACCGGACGGTTCACCCTCACCCCGCCGGCCGGCACCGACGACGTGGTCGGCTACGTCTACACCCTGGACGGCAAGGCACCGGTGACGGTCGACGCGACCGGTGCGACCACCGCGTCGATCACCCCGCCCACCGACGGCACGCACACCCTCAAGGTGCAGACCAAGGACCGGGCGGACAACCTCTCCGACCCGGCCGTCCACACCTTCCGGGTCGGCCGGGCCGGCGTCAGCTCCCCGGTCGACGGCTCCGAGACCGCCAAGCGCGTCAAGCTCGCGGTCGACGCCCAGACCCAGTACACCCGGGTCACCTGGCAGTACCGCCGCGGCCCCGGCGCCACCGAGTACGACATCCCGGCGGCCCACCTCACCAAGGCCGACAACACCCCGACCGCCGGCACCCGGCCGCGGCTCGCCGAGCTCGGCGGCCACGCCAACTGGTCGGTGCTGGAGTCGCTGGGGCAGATCGGCGGCGTCGTACAGGTCCGCGCGCTGCTCTACACGGACAAGGACAGCGACCCGGCCTACCCGACGGCCTGGTCCACCTTCACCGCCGACGCCAACGCCGACGGCGCCACCGGCGTCGAGGTCGGCCCCGGCTCGGTCAACCTGCTCACCGGTGACTACTCGGTGGACGTCACCGACACCGACGAGTTCGGCATGACCACCACGCGTTCCTCCTCCTCCCGCGGCGCGACCCGCGGCTGGCAGGAACAGGGCGAGCGGCTGACCGCCAACCAGCAGCAGGTCTCCACCGACACCACCGGCTTCCTGGCCACCCCGGGCACCGCCCTGCGGGTCACCGACCGGGGCCAGGGCGGCTCGACCGACTCGCTGAAGGTCCTGCCGGACGCCAACCGCAGCGGTGACACCTACGCGCTGCTCGGCGGCTCGGGCGGCCTCCAACTGGGCATGAAGCCCGGCCACACCTACCGGGTCAAGGCCTGGGTGTACGTGCCTTCCTCGACCGGGCTGACCGCGGGCCTCGACGACCGCGGCATGCGGATCGTGGCCGTCCACGGCAAGGCCGGCGCGCTGACCACGACCGTCTCCCGCAAGGCGCCGTACACCGACGCCTGGGCCGAGCTGACCACCGACGTCACGCTTGCCGCGGACGCCACCGAGGCGCAGATCCGGCTCTACAACGGGCACTCGGACAACGCCGACAAGCCGGTCTACTTCGACGGCATGTCGGTGCGCGAGCTGGTCGCGCCGTTCGGCCCGCAGTGGGCCGGCGGGGCGCACGGCGAGTCCGCCGACTACGTGTCGCTGGCCTTCCCGAGCGCGGACGCCGCCGTCCTCAAGGGCGTCGACGACACCTCGCTCACCTTCGCGCGGGCGCAGGACGGCACGCTCTTCCCCGAACCGGGCGCCGAGCACCTCGTCCTGAAGGCGACCGGCGACACCTACACGCTGTCCGAACTGGACGGTTCCGCCACGGTGTTCGCCCGCCAGGCCGGCTCGGACGTGTACAGCGTCCAGTCCTCCACCGGGCCGGACGCCGGGTCCACCGCCCGCTACGTCTACGACTCCACCGACCGGCGCTCGCTCGTCAAGCGGGTGATCGCCCCGGTCGAGCCCGGTGTCGACGACGCGAACGGCTGCACCGTCGACCCGTTGCCGCGCGGCTGCGAGGTCACCGACTACGACTACGCGTCCGCCACCACCGCGACGGCCTCGGCCCCGGGCGACTTCACCGACCGGATCCGGTCCGTGAAGGTCTGGTCCTGGAACCCGGTGACCGCCAAGCAGGAAGCGGTCGAGGTCGCGCACTACGTCTACGACGAGCGCGGCCGCCTGGCCCAGGTCTGGGACCCGCGCCTGGCCCAGCCGCTGAAGACCGCCTACGACTACGACGACGCGGGGCGGGTCACCCGGATCACCCCCGCGGGCGAGCTGCCGTGGAACCTCGACTACGGCAGGGCCGCCGCGGACCAGGACCCGGGACGCCTGCTGAAGGTCCGTCGCGCGGCCCTAGCCAGGGGCAGCAAGGACCAGGTCAGCGGTGAGACCGCGAGCAAGGTCGTCTACGACGTGCCGCTGACGCGCGCCACGGGCGGTCCGTACGACCTCGGCGGCCCGGACGTGGCCGCCTGGGCCCAGACCGACGCGCCGACCGACGCCACCGCCGTCTACGGCCCCGAGGACGACCCGGGCACCGGCACCGCCACCGCGGCCAGGCCCGGACCGGACGGCTACCGGCCGGCCGTCGTCCACTACCTGAACGCCTCCGGCAACGAGGTCAACACGGCGACGCCGTCGACCACCCCCGGCGGCGACATCGACACCACCGAGTACGACCGCTACGGCCACGCCGTCCGCACCCTGGAGGCCACCAACCGCGCCATCGCGCTCGGCACCCACCCGGACACCGAACGCCTCGCGGCCGAACTGAACCTGCCCGCCGACTCCGCGTCCCGGGCCCGTCTGCTGGACTCCCGGACCCTCTACACGCCGGACGGCCTCGACGTCACCGAGACGCTCGGACCGGTCTACCGCGCCTCGCTCGCCGAGCAGGTCGACGGCCAGACCGTACCCGTCACCGTCACGGCCGAGGGCGAGAGCCTGGTCCAGCTGGGCGCCACCGACCCGGTGCGCGTCCAGACCCTGGCCACCTGCTGCGCCGGGGCCGGCTGGTCCGGCGGCGGCCAGGTGTTCCTCGCCGCCGACGCGGTCGGGGACAACGCCTCCTTCCGGATCTCGGTCCCCGAGGAGGGCACGTACCAGCTCGGCGCGCTGCTCACCAAGGCGGCCGACTACGGCATCGTCCAGCTGTCGATCGACGGCCAGAACGTCGGTGCCCCCTTCGACGGCTACAGCGCGGCGGTCACCACCACCCCGTTCGCCGCCGGTCCGACCGGCCGGCTCGCCCGCGGCGACCACGAGCTGCGGCTCACCGTCACCGGGAAGAACCCGGCGGCCGTCGCGCCCTCCTACCAGGCGGGTCTGGACCGGGTCACCCTGACCAAGACCACGCTCAACCCCACGCTCGCCGCCGGCACGCCGGTCGTGGCGCGGGACCACAACACCAACACCTACGACGAGGGCAAGCCCGACGGCAAGGCCTACCACCTGGTCACCACCAGCACCGACGGCGCCCGGATCGACGGGTACGCCGACGACGTCGAGCTGCGGGTCACCAGGACGGGCTACGACGCCCCGATCGGCGGCACCGCCGGCTGGACGCTGAAGGCGGCCACCTCGGTGACCACCGACGCGCTCGGCGCCAAGCTGACGGCGACCATCCGGTACGACGCCGCCGGCCGCGCCGTGGAGTCGCGCAAGCCGGGTTCGACGGGCGGCGACGCCGGGACGGTCAGGTCGGTGTTCTACACCGCCGGTGCCAACCCGGAGGACCCCGCCTGCGCCAACCGCCCCGAGTGGGCGGGCAGCCCGTGCGCCACGCTGCCCGGCGGCGCGGTCACCGATGCCGACGGCACCCGGATGCCGACCACGCTGCCCGTCAAGCGGGTCACCCGGTACTCGCCGTTCGGCGAGCCCGAGGAGACCACCGAGACCAACGCGGGCAAGTCGCGCAGGACGGTCGTCGGTTACGACGGCGCCGACCGGATCACCTCGACCGAGATCACCTCGGACGAGGGCGTGGCGATGCCGAAGGTCACCACCGAGTACGACCCGGCCACGGGTGACGCGGTGCGGACCACGGCCGACGGCAAGTCGCTGACCCGGGTCATGGACCAGCTGGGCCGGCTGGTCTCCTACACGGACGCCGACGGCGGCACCACCACCACGGAGTTCGACGCCTTCGGCAAGCCGGTGAAGGTCGCCGACCCGACCGGGTCCACCACCTACACCTACGACCGCGCGAAGGAGCCGCGCGGCCTGGTCACCTCGGTCAACGACAGCACGGCCGGCGAGTTCACCGCCGCCTACGGTCCGGACGGCCAGCTGGTCGAGCAGACCTACCCCGGCGGGATCGTCCGCAGGGACACCTTCAACGCGGTCGGCGAGGCCACCGGCCGCACCTACACCCGCTCCTCCGACAACGCCGTGGTCTGGGCCCAGACCAGCGACGTCTCCACCCAGGGCCAGGTGGCCAGGGACACCAGCTCCACCGCCACCCGCACCTACCGCTACGACCGGCTCGGCCGACTGGTGAAGGCCCAGCAGTCGACCACCACGACCGGCTGCGTGACCCGGCAGTACGCCTTCGACGCCCACTCCAACCGGCTGTCGAAGACCACCCTGCCCTCGGCCCTCGACGGCACCTGCGGCACGACCGGGGCCACCGTCGAGAACCACGGCTACGACTCCGCCGACCGGCTCACCGACCCCGGCTTCGGGTACGACGCCTTCGGGCGGACGGTGCGGACCGCGACCGGCGCGACCAACACCTACTGGGCCAACGACAAGGTCGCCGCCCAGGAGAAGGGGGACACCAGGCAGCAGTGGGCCCAGGACGCCGCCCACCGCCTCACCGCGTTCACCACGGCCAAGAAGCAGACCGACGGCTCGTGGGCCAACGCCACGTCGAAGCTCAACCACTACGGCGACGACTCCGACGAGGTCCGCTGGGTCGTCGAGGACACCACCCAGGGCACCGTGACCCGCAACGTCTCGGGCCCGGACACCGACCTGGTGGCCACCACGAGCCGGACCGGCGACGTCCAGCTCCAGCTGACCGACCTGTTCGGCTCCGTCGTGCTGACGACCGACCCGGCGCTCACCAAGCCGGTCGTGCTGGACTTCGACGAGTTCGGCATCCCGCAGGACGGCCAGGCCGCCGCGCGGTACGGCTGGCTGGGCGGCAAGCAGCGCTCCGCCGAGGCCCAGGACGGCGACATCCTCATGGGTGCCCGCCTCTACAGCCCGGCGCTCGGCCGCTTCCTCCAGGTCGACCCGGAGCCCGGCGGCAACGCCGGCGCGTACGACTACTGCACCGGCGACCCGGTCAACTGCACGGACCTCGACGGCCACTGGGGCATGCCCAAGTGGCTGAAGAAGACCGTGCACGTGGTGGCCAAGGTCGCCGAGGTCGCGTCGTACATCCCGGGCCCGATCGGCTCCGCCGCGGCCGCCGTCTCCGCCGTCTCGTACGCGGCGACCGGCAACTGGCGCAAGGCCGCCGAGATGAGCATCACCGCGGCGGCCGGCCTGGTCGGCGGCAACACGGCGGTCCGGGCCGGCTTCGCGGCCGCCCGCTACTCGCGGGGCGCGGCGCGCGTGCGGCGCGTCTCCTCCCGGGTCCGCTCGGTGTTCCGGCGGACCGGCTGCAACTCCTTCGACCCGGGCACCCCGGTGCTGATGGGCGACGGCGGGCAGCTGCCGATCGGTGAGGTCCAGGTCGGCGACCTGGTGCTCTCCACCGACCCGGCGACCGGTCAGACCCGGCCGGAGCCGGTGCTGTCGGTGATCTACGGGTACGGCACCAAGCACCTGGTCGACATCGAGACCGCGACGGCGGATCCGGCGACGGTGACGGCGAGCGCGACCGGGGACCCGGACACCGCGGCCGCGCTGCGGGTCACCGCCGAGCACCCGGTCTGGGTGAGCGGCAAGGGCTGGACCGACGCCGCGCAGGTGCGGGTCGGCGACTCCCTGGTGACGCCGGCCGGCACCCCGGTCCCGGTCACCCGGGTCACCGACCGGGGCGAGATCGCCGACCAGCTGGTCGTCAACCTCACCATCGGCGACCAGCACACCTACAGCGTGCGGGTCGGCGACGACTGGGTCGTCGCGCACAACAAGAACGCGTGCCACATCGACCTGCCGCACATCCTCGGCGGGCACGGCGCGAAGTCCCGCGTGGCGGGCAAGAGCCGGTTCCGCTCGCGCAACGTCCGCGAGGTCAAGTACCTGATCCACACCACGATCAAGAAGGGCAAGAGCCGGGCCAACACCGGTGGCCGCGACGGCCGGATCTACGAGCACGACTTCGGCCGGATCATCGGCCGGGACGGCAACGGCCGGCACACCACGCGGCTGCGCGTCGTCGTGAAGCAGCACAAGGGACGGAGGACGGCCAGGACGGCGCACCCGTACTGACCGGGGTCGCACCGACCGAACGGTCCCGACCGTGAGACCCGGATCGCCGGGGGCTGGAGCATCAGCCCCCGGCGATCCGCCGTCCCGCCCACCTGCGAGAATGCGAGCATCATGATCGAACTGTCCTTCTCCGCCGCCGACACCGGCGGCGCCGACCGCGGACCCCGCGGCACCATGGACTTCGCCGCGGCGGACCTCTACGACCTCACCTGCGAGGCGTTTTGGGGCCCCTACACGTTCCGGGTCGAGGGCGCCGACTTCAGCGGCACCGGGCCCGTCCTGGACCTCGCGCTCGGCCTGTTCACCGCGGCCGGGGAGCTGGCGGGCGCCGGGCGCGCCCGCTACTCGGCCGCCGGGGGCGCCGGCGAGTACCGCTTCGAACGCCGGGGCGGCAAGGAGACCGTCCGGATCCACCGGGAGCGGGACGGCAAGGGCAGCGCGGAGTACGCCGAGTTCGAGGCCGCCACCCGGGCCTTCCTCGGCGAGGTGGTGCGCGGCCTCTGCGACCGCTTCCCCGACCTGCGCCGCAACCCCGAGATCCGCCGCCTCCGGGAGGCCGCCGCCGGCGGGTGACGGGACGCCGGCGGGTGACGGGACGTCGGCCGGGCGCCTTACGGGCCGTGGTGCCGCGACGATCGCCGGAAACCGCCACCGGCACGCCGGGTCCTCCCCGCGCGGCACCACGATCAACGGCCTCAGGCCTGGGACTCGGTCGCCGGGTGAGCAGGCCGGCGGGGGCCGGATCCCCTCCAGGTCCAGGCAGGCCCCCGCCGCCCGCCGCCTCGCCGGGGCGGTAGGCGTCCGGAGGCGGGTCAGACGGTTTCGAGGCGCCGGTCCAGGTGCCGTTCGAGGGCGGTGACGACCAGGCGGTGGTCCTCGGCCTGGGGGAGGCCGGAGACGGCCACCGTGCCGACCACCCCGACGCCCTGCACGTGGATCGGGAACGCGCCGCCGTGGGCGGCGTAGGTGTCGGGGTCGAGCCGGGAGTCCTCCTCGAAGGTCCGACCCTTGGCCGCGAAGCGCAGGCCGACCAGGTAGGAGGAGCAGCCGTAGCGGTCCACCGTGCGGGCCTTGCGCAGGATCCAGGCGTCGTTGTCGGCCGAACTGCCCGGCAGCGCGTAGTGGAAGAGCTGCTGGCCGTTGCGCCGGATGTCCACCACCACGGGCGCCTCCTCGGCGCGCGCCAGGCCGACCAGCAGGGTGCCGAGCAACCAGGCGTCGTCGTTGTCGAAGCGCGGCAGGCGCAGCCGGCGCTCCTCGTCCTCGACCCGCTGGATCAGGGCGGTGGCCTCGTCGGGGGTCATCGGGCGACCCTCTCGGTCAGGGTGACGGTGCGGCCCTCGGCGGCCGAGCGGCGGGCGGCCTCCAGGACGGTCAGCGCCGCGACGGCGTCGCGCGGGTCGACCGGCGCGGGCGCGCCCTCGCGCAGCGAGCGGACCACCCCGGCGTAGAAGGCGGGGTAGTCGCCGGGGAGCGAGGGGTACCCGGCGGCGCCGTCGGTGGTGCCGAGCAGGCCGTACCCCGAGGCGGGCACCTCACCCCAGCCCGGGCCCGGGCGCTGTCCGGCGCGCAGCGCGTCCTCCTGCGGGTCCATGCCGTCCACGGTGTACGCGGAGCGGTCGCCCAGGACGCGCAGGCGCGGTCCGGGCCGGCCGGCCAGCGCGCTCATCCACAGGTGGGAGCGGACCCCGCCGGCGTGGGTCAGCGCCACGAAGGCGTCGTCGTCCACGGCGGCGCCGGCGCGGCGGACGTCCACCTCGGCGTACACCTGGACGGCCGGGCCGAAGAGGGTGAGCGCCTGGTCGATCAGGTGGCTGCCCAGGTCGTAGAGGATGCCGCCGGCGTCGACCGGGTCGGCGGACTCGCGCCAGCCCTCCTTCAGCTCCGGCCGCCAGCGCTCGAAGCGGGACTCGTAGCGGTGCACGGTGCCGAGCGCGCCGGTGTCGACCAGCTGCCGGACGGTGCGGAAGTCGGTGTCCCAGCGGCGGTTCTGGAAGACGGTGAGCAGCAGGCCGCGGGCCTCGGCGAGCTCGACCAGGCCGGCCGCCTCGGCCGCGGTGGCGGCGAGCGGCTTGTCCACCACGACGGGCAGCCCGGCCTCCAGGGCGGCCCGGGCGAGCGGCACGTGGCTGCGGTTGGGGGAGGCGACGACCAGCAGGTCGAGGGCGCCGGGAGCGGCCAGCAGCTGCTCGGCGCTGTCCACGACGCGGGCCTGCGGGTGGTCCTGGCGCAGCTGCTCGCGCCGCTCGGGCGCGGACGTGACCACGGCGTCCAGGCGGAGCCCGGGCGTGGCGGCGATCAGCGGGGCGTGGAAGGCCGCTCCGGCCAGGCCGTAGCCGACCAGTCCGACGCGGAGGGCGGGGTGCCCGGGACCGGGGGTGCTCTCGAAGGTCATGCGAACCAGTTAAACAACGGTGTTTCCTAAGTGCAAGCCCCGCCCGCCCGGCCCCAGGCAGAATGAGCCCATGACGACGCCGCCCCCCGGCCCGGCCGGCCACCACCGACCGGCCGGCACCAACCTGGCCGGACTGCGCGACCACAACGCCGCCCTGGTCCTCGGCCTGCTCCGGGCCGCCCCGCAGGGCGGCAGCCGCGTCGAACTCGCCGCCCGGACCGGCCTCACCCCGCAGGCCATCGGCAAGATCACCGCCCGGCTGCTCGCCGAAGGCATGATCGTCGAAGCCGGCCAGGCGGCCTCCACCGGCGGCAAGCCCCGCACCATGCTCCGGCTGCGCGCCGAAGCCGCCTGCGCCGTCGGCGTCCACCTGGAGCGCGACGAGCTCACCGTCCTGCTGGTCGACCTCGCGGGCCGCCACCACCACGTCCGCACCGAACCCGTCGAGCGCGGCCTCACCCCCGCCGACGCCGTCCGCCTGGTCACCGCGCGGATCCACCGGGCCGCCGCCGACCTGCCGCCGGGCGCCCGCCTGCTCGGGGCCGGCATCGGCTGCCGCGGACCGCTCGACCACGCCGCCGGCGTCCTGCACTGGTTCACCCCGCTCGACGCCCGGGACTCCCCGGGCTGGGACCGCTACCCGCTGCGCGACGAACTCGCCGCCCGGCTGGACGGCCTGCCCGTCGTCGTCGACAAGGACACCAACACCGCCGCCCTGGCCGAGGCCCCGACCACCCCGCGACCCGGTGGCGGCCTCGCCTACGTCCACCTCTCCGCCGGCCTCGGCGCGGGCCTGCTCCTCGACGGGACCCTGCACCGCGGCACCCGCACCAACGCCGGCGAGTTCGGCCACCAGACCGTTCAGCTCGACGGACCGCCCTGCGACTGCGGCAACCGCGGCTGCCTGGAGGTGCTCTGCCTCGCCGAGCTGCGCCGCGGCGACCACGCCGCCGCGGCGCGACTGCTCGGCGTGGGCGTCGCCAACCTCGTCCGGCTGCTCGACATCGACCGGGTGGTGCTCGGCGGGCGGGCCGTGCTGTCCGCCCCCGACGTCTACCTCGCCGGTGTCACCGCACAGCTCGAGTCCCGGATCCCGGACCCCGACTGGCAGCCCGTCCCGGTCTCCGTCAGCACCGCCGGCCGCCTGGCCGTCGCCGTTGGCGCCGCCGAACTCGTCCTCGGCCCCCTCTTCGGCCGCCGCACCTGACGGCAGGGTTCCGCGGCAGGAGGGATCGGGCAGGCGCCGGCGGTGAACACACCGACCTCACCTCCAGCCGGAGTTCGAGAACCTCACGTCGCCCGGCCAGTGGATGTACGAGACCGACCCCGCGTTCGACCCCGCCGGTGCCGTGCCGCCTTGGGGAATCAAGGGCGGCTGGGAGGTCGACCAGCGAGGCGACCTCGTCCGCTGGATGCCCGACCCCAACTACCGGCCCTCCCCCTGAACCCTCGGCATGTACCAGCCCGAGAACGCCGCCGAAACCGCGCTGCAGCACCGCGACCTCGCAGCAGTGGAAGACCCGGAAGGCCACCGGCACCACGTCGGTGAAGCTGGTCGCACGGCACAGCGGCAAGTGCCTCGACGTGACCAACCAGTCGACGGCGGACGGTACTTCGCTGGAGCAGTGGACCTGCAACACCGGTGACAACCAGCAGTGGCAGCGCACCACCGCCTGACCGCCTGCCCTGGTCGGCGCCGTCCGCAGGACACACCGTGGCCGGCGGACGCGACAACGCGATCCCGCGGGCCGCAACGTCCTCCTGGTTCGGCGGCGCCGCCGCCCGGAAGCCGGATGGTCCTGGTGCGCGAAGGCTCCAGGGCCGTCCGGACGGCGTTGCCCCGGGGGTGTGGCGGTGCCGACGTTCGACGGGTTCGGCGGTATCCGGGTGCCAGTCGTCCTCCGGCGCTCCTGAGCCCGGTCCCGGCGATCGCCGGGACCGGGCCCGAACCCACGCAGGGTCAGGCCCGTTCCTCCGACTCCGACTCCGCCTCGGCGACCCAGGCGGGCAGCGGCTCGCGGCAGGCCAGCCAGGCCTGCGGCACGTCCGCCAGGCCGGTGCGGGCGGCGACGACGCCACCGGTGATGGCGCAGGTGGTGTCCACGTCGCCCAGGCCCTCCGCCGTGGTCCAGAGGGCGTCGGCCAGACTGTCCAGGTGATGCGCGGCGGACCACAGGGCGAACGGGACGGTGTCGCTCGCCCGGACCCGCTGCCCGTTGCCGAGCAGGTCGGCAGCGCGCCAGGGCTCGGTGACGGCGGGCAACCCGGCGGCCCGGCGCAGCCCGTCGCGGACGGCGCCGGCCGGGGTGCGGTCCGCGACCTCGGCCAGCAGGTCAGCGCCGGCGGGCGCCGTCCCGGAGCGGCCGCGCGCGGCGAGGGCCGCTCCCAGGGCCACGGCCACCGCGCCGGCCACGCCCTCCGGATGCGCGTGGGTGACCTCGGCGGACAGCGCCGCCTGCTCGGCCGCCTCGTCCAGGTCGGCGCAGAACCAGGCGCCCAGCGGAGCCACCCGCATCGCCGCGCCGTTGCCGAGGCTGCCCTGGCCGTCGAACAGCGCCCGTGCGGCGGTACGCCAACTCGCCGGGTCCGCGCCGAGTTCGGGCAGCAGCACGTGCATGCCGTACCCGTACCCGCGCCCCTGGTCGGCCCGGTAGGTGGCCGCGAAGGCCTGGGCGAGCCGCTCCTGGTGGACCGCGTCGAAGGCGGTCAGGATCCCGTAGACCGACAGCGCCATCGCGGTGTCGTCGGTCCAGTGCCAGGGCCCCTCCTCCGGGGTGCGCCGGGCCCGGATCTGTTCGAACGCCTCCTCGGGCGAGCGGAAGAGGGGGAACCAGCGCTCCCCGAATCCGTCCCCCAGAGCCAAACCTTCCAATGAGTCGCGAGCAGCGGAGATGGTCGTCATCCCGGCATCCTGACAGCCTCCTCGGTCCTGCCGCAGCCGGTTTCCGACCGGCGGCACCGCCGGCCGGTGCCTGCCGGGCCCAACCCGTCGCCGTCGCCGACGCGGTCCCGGCAGCACCGCGGCCTCGCCGCCTCGCCGCCTCGCCGCCTCGTGCCGACTTGACGGCCCAGTGGCCGAGCGACGCCCTGTCCCGTCCACGAGGGCCCGGACAGCACCGGCCGCCCGGCCGGGGGTCTGCCTCAGGCCTGGCGCAGCCAGTGGTCGAGCACGGCGTAGTCGGCGTCGGTCAGGCCCCGACGGGGGTCGACGCGATGGAGAAGGGCCCGACCGCCGTGGTGCGCCGACATCCAGACCCGATCGATGTCCGTGATCTCGTCGTCGACCCAGGCGAAGGGGCGACCGGCCGACCAGTCGAGCAGGGCGCGGGTCTTCCAGTGCAGGCCGTCCCGCTCGTCCTGCTCGTCCTGGTCGGTCGGCTCGGGCCAGGTCACCACCGGCAGTTCCGGCAGGCCGATCAGCGGTGCGACGTACTCGTTCGCCTCGGCCATCCAGGTCGTGGCCCACACCAGTTCGCACGGCAGCGCCGCCAAGCGGCGCCCGTGCGCGGGATCGATCCTGGCCAGGAGCGGATTCGCGTCGGCCCCCCGCAGTCCGGCAGCCGTCCGAAACGTCGGATAACCGTCCGGAAGCTCCTGCGCGGTGGCCCCGAACGGGATCAGCGGTCCGTCGACATCCAGGAAGAGCAGCGGACGCTGTGCAGAACTGGTCATCGCTGCACGGTAGCCCTGTGGCGCAGCGACCCGGTGGTCAGTCCGGGGCGCCGCCGGCGGTGTCGCGGGCGGCGCCCCGGCGCAGGTGCTCGTCGAAGACGCGGCGGGCCGACCGTTCGAGGCCTTCGCGGTGGCCGATGGCCGGACCTTCGTCGAAGCTCCCCTCAGCTGCGCGCCGCCAGGTCGGCCAGGGCGCGGATCTCGCCGACGATGGTGTGCCAGACCGGTTCGGGCAGTTCGTGACCGACCTCCAGCAGCAGCAGCTTGCGAGCGTTCGGGATCCGGGAGGCGATCGCCGTCGCGGCGGCGGGCTTGATCAAGGGGTCGTCCGCGCCGTGCAGGACCAGTGTCGGCCGCTGGATGCGGCTGATCGGGCCGCCGTGCCACTGGGCGCCGATCTGGCGGCTCTGCGCCTGCTGGTCGTGGACGCCCGCGTCGGCGGTGCGCTCGGCGGCTTCCCTCGCGGCGTGCTCGTCGAAGGGGCGGGCCGGCGAAGCGAGCAGCCGGGAGACCTCGACACTGGCGGCGATCGCGCCCTCCCGGGTAGCGGGGAACTTCAGCTTGGCGAACTTCGCGAGGGTGCCCATCCGGATGAACCGCATGGTCCTCAGGCCCGCGACATCGCCGGGAACCGCGGACATTGTCGTCACGGTCCGCACCCGGTCCGGGTGCCGCAGGGCCACGCGCTGGGCGATGGCGCCGCCGAGGGAGACGCCCAGCAGATGCGCGGATTCCCAGCCCAGCGCGTCCATGACGGCGATCGCGTCGTCCGCCATGTCCTCGGCCGTATAGGCCTCGCCGCGCTTGCGGAACAGCGCGGAGACGGGGTTCCTGGTGGCGGCGGGCGGCAGGTGGGTCGATTCGCCGCCGTCGCGCTGGTCGTAGCGGGCGACGGCGAAGCCCGCGTCGGCGAGCAGGTGGCACAGGCCGTCCGGGATCCAGAGCCGGTTGACGCCGAGACCGGTCATCAGCAGCAGCGGCTCCCCGCCGGTCCCCTCGGTGAGCCGGTCGTACGCGAGCTTGACCGGCCCGTTCTCGGCGAAGCGGACCGGGGTCCACGGGTGCGCGGTGGACTCGGACATGGCGGCCTCCCAATAAAGTGCGATCGATGTTCGCAATTTTAGTATAGGGGGCGCTCACAGGCAGCAGCACGACAACGGATGAGAGCAGGTGCACGAGTGGCCCAGGAGCCCGTCATCGTCTGGACCCGGCCGGGGCGCGGCACACGCGGGCCCGCCGCCGTGCACACCCGTGCGGAGTTGGCCGAGGTTGCCGTCCGGCTGGCGGACCGCGGCGGCCTCGCGGCCGTGTCCATGCGCCAGGTCGGCGCGGAACTGGGCACCGGCCAGGCGTCGCTGTACCGCTACCTCGGCTCCCGCGACGACCTCCTCGACCTGATGACGGACGCGGTCGCGGGCGAGATCGACCTGAACGTCCCGCTGACCGGGGATCCGGCCGAGGACCTGGTCGCCCTCGCGGTCCGGGCCAAGGACGCGCGGCTGCGGCACCCCTGGCTCCTCGACGTCCCCCCGGAGCCACTCCGGATCGGCCCGAACGGGATGGACTTCCTGGAGTACGCGCTCCGGGCGCTCGCCCCCGCCGGGCTGCCCGGCCGGACCAGTATGGAGATCGTCGCCCTGCTGAACGCCCTGACCGAGCAGTTCTCCCGCGCCGAGTTGCAGACCGACCGCGGACTCACAAGCCGCCAGGGGGCGCAGGCCGCGTACATCGGCGAGACGGCGGCCCGCGGCGGGCACCCGCACGTCGCAGCGGCCCTGGCTCAGCAGTCGGAAGCGGACCCGGCGGAGGACGGGCAACCGCGGTTCGAGCGCATCATGCGGCGGGCACTCACCGGCCTCATCACGCAGGCGGCCGACTCCTGAGCTTGTCCTACCTTTCCGCCCAGAGACCCCGTCGGGCAGTCAGGAGCCCATGAGGCCACGGCGTTCGAGCGCACGGGCCGCTTGCGGAGCCGTCGCCGCGCCTGCCCCGCGCTTCCGAACGTTCGGCGACGCCACCGATCGGTCCCGGCGTAGGCTCTCCGATGATCACAGCAGTCACGAGAGGTGGACATGGGCCAGAAGATCATTCGGTTCTCGGACCTGACCGGCAAGCACGTCGAGAACGACGGCGACCTGGTGCGCGTCGTGGTGCGCCAGCACCCCGACCTGGAGGGCGGGCCGGTCGAGATCGAGGCGCTGGCTGAAGAGCTGGCCCCAGTGGAAGAGCTGGCGCTCGACCTGGTGACGATCGAGCTGCACTTCCCGGACGCCGAGGAGCCGGAGACGGTGGTCCTGGAGGCCGAAGCGTTCAACCGGCTTGCCTCGGCCGCTCCGATGGCCGACGTGCTGCGCGGCGCCAAGCGGGTGGCCCGGACCGTCCCGAGCCAGGCCGCGGTGCCGACGGGCGCCAAGGAGCGGGTCAACTACGCCAGCCTGGCGCACGCCGGTAGGCCGCACAAGGGCCGCACCACCGACGCCGAGAAGCAGCTCGTCCAGCAGCACCTGGACGAGGTCAACGCGCGGCTGGTCGCCGAGGGCACCCGGACGATCGACCTGAGCAACGCCGAGCACGTGGCACGGTACGGCCTGGAGGCGCTGGCCCACGAGCGCGGCACAACGCTCGGCTGACCGGGGACCAACCCGCCGCCGGGGCCGGCACAACGCCGGGTCTGTATCCGGTCCTGCTCGACCCCGTGGTGACCGGGCTCGGCCGCCGACGCAGCTCGCGCCCGCCGCGTCGGCGGCCAGGTCCGGACCGCTGGTCGGGCCGGCCCCCGCGGCTGTGGGGGTCGCGCAGTGCGACGCCGCGTCGTCGGCCCGGCCGGGCAGCGCGCTCGGTCCGCGGGCGCGAGCGCCTCGCGAGTTCTGGGGCCACCCGGCCCGAGGGGCTTGTCGGCGGGGCGGACGGCTGGGCGGATCACCGTCGAGAGCGGTTGCCGGTGGCTTGGGAGAGCATCGGGCGATCAGATGCCTGCCGGTGGCGTGTTGGCAGGCGAGAGCGACTTCGGGTGTGTCGGTGCCGTCCGGAATGATGCCCTTGTTCGAGATCGAGTGAGAGGGCCGCAATGGGCGACGACGAACTGGACGATCTGATCCACCTTGCCGACCCGCCGGGGACGAGTGGTCATGTCGTCGCGTTGCGGGTGCTGAAGCGATCGGATCCGGGGGGTGAGCTCCTGGACTGTGAGTTCGTCGTGTCGACGGAGACCGTCACCGGCAGGTTCCCGGTGGGAGTCTCCTCCTTCGACCTGGACCGCTGGGAGGAGGCGCTCATCAGTCTCGCCGGGCACCGGTTCGTCTCGTGGCTGAACTCCGGCCGAACGGTCGAGCTGAGGATCAAGCCGCTCAGTCCCAGCGCGATCGGGGTGTCGATCAGCGACGCCCCGTCCTCGCAGGTGACGGTCAGCCTGCCAATGTCCCCTCCGGCCGGCTGGATCGCGGACCACCAAGCGCGTCTGGTGAAGGCCCGACAGGTCCTCGCGGGCTGACTGGCTCCTGGCCGGCCGTCAGCGGGCGGCGCGGCCTGCTGTTCGGCTCGGGTCCTGATGGCGGCCAGGCGGAAGGAATCTACGTCACCCTCGTACCGGGACCCGACCGGACGCTCACCCTCACCCTGTCCATCCGCGACGACGGCGTCGAGTACACCCCGGTCTCCACCCGGCCCACGGCTCAAGGCGGGCAGCAGCGCCGTCGTGCGCCCGACTGGCTCGACGGCCTCCGCGGGGTCCTACACGGCGCCCTCGTGAACGAGCTGCCGGGATCCCGGGTGGGCCGGATCGTCGGCCGGGGCGGCGGCGCGCAGTGCCGCCTCGACCTGGCGGTCGCTGGTCATGGTCGCGGTCACGGCGGTCATGGTGAGGAGGAGACCGGCGGCGGTGTAGAGCGGGGTCCGTACGTCGTAGGTGGTGGCCAGCCAGCCGCCGAGGAAGGCGCCGAACGGGGCGGCGCACATGGAGAGCATGCGGGAGGTCGAGGCGACCCGGCCCATCAGGTGGGCGGGGACGATCGTCTGCCGGAGGGAGGGGGCCAGCACCATCGTGGCGCCCATGCCCGCACCGCAGACGGCGAGCGCGAGGCCGGCGACATACGGGTTCGGGGCGGCGGCGAGGACCAGGACGGCAAGCCCTTCGAGGGCGGCCGTGCAGGTCAGCGCGGTGCCGGTGCCGAGCCGTCGGCCGAGGAAGGAGGCGATGCCCGCGCCGAGCAGACCGCCGGTGGCCTCCGCGGTGAGGAGCAGGCCGAAGCCGAAGGCACCGATGCCGAGGCGGTCGTGCGCGAAGAGGGCGAGCACGGTCTCCACGGCGAGGAAGGCGATGTTCCCGACCGCCGGACGCAGCGCGAGCCCAAGCAGCAGCTGGTTCCGGAAGACGTACGAGGCGCCGTCCCGTGCCTGCCGCAGCAGCGACTCCCGGGCCTGCGGCACGGGGCGCGGCGCGGCGGGCAGCGAGCGTACGAGCAGGGCGGACAACGCGAACGACACCGCGTCGGCGAGCAGCGGAACCGCCCGTCCGAGTGCGAGCAGGGCGCTTCCCGCGGGCGGTCCCGCGAAGCCGGACGCGGCGGTCTGGGCGCCGCGCAGGCGGGAGTTGGCGCGCTCCAGGAGTGCGGGGTCGCGGCCGAGCAGGTCCGGCAGATAGGCGGTGGCGGCCGTGTCGAAGAAGAGTCCGCCGAGGCCGAGCAGGAAGGCGACCGCCGCGAGCAGGGGAACGCTGAGCAGGTCGAGCGCGGCCGCTGCCGCCGGTATCGTCAGGAGCACCGCACGCGCGGCGTCCGTCACCCACATCGTGCGCCGACGGTCCCAGCGGTCCACCAGCGCACCGCCGAGCACCCCGAACAGCAGCCACGGCAGCGTTCCGGCGGCAGTGACGACGGCGAGCGCCATCGGATCCCGCGTCAGCGTCAACGCGAGCAGCGGCAGCGCGGCATGCGTCACGCCGTCACCGAGCGAGGACACCGTCTGCGCGGTCCACAGTCGCCCGAACCCCGCCGGCAACTTCCGAAGGTCTGAGGTCACTTGGCGTCTCCTTCGGCCTGCACGCGGGTTGCCGGGTGGAACAGCGCGAAGACGAGCGACGCGTCCGGCAGCGACGGATCGGACAGCTCCCGGTACTCGTCCGCCAGCGCTTGCAGCCGCGCCCCCAGCTCCGCGAACTGCTCGTCGGTGAGCCGAAGGTGCGCCATCCGCACGTGCCGCTCGCCGTCCGCCGGCGCCGCCTCCAGGTCCGCCACCGCATGCCGCATCAGCAGGTCCGGCCCTCCCTCGCCCGGATCCGGCAGCACGATCGACCGCGCGGCCATGGCGTAGTACCGCTCGGTGACCCCCCGGACCTTCCGCGTCCGTACCACCTTCACCAGGCCGGCCCGCTCCAGCAGCCGCACGTGGTAGCTGGAGCTCCCCTTCGCGAGGCCCACCCGGTCGGCGATCTGCGTGATCGTCGCGGGCTCGAAGCGGAGCACGGCCATGATGCGGTGGCGCGTGAGGTTGGAGACGGCGCGTAGCTGCTCGTCAGTGGTGACGTGGAACGTCTCGGGAAGATCATCGGTAGGCATGGGTCTAATGGTCAACGTTTCTTGACCATTGGTCAAGGGGCTTCGTCCGTGCGTCCGGGATCGGCTGTTCAGCACGTGGGGCCTTCGCTCCCGCCCTCCCCTCGCCGCCGCGGCGCTCGGACTCCTTCGGCCCCGTCGCGGGCGCTCAACCAGCCCTCGCCGTCGACGACCGTCGGCCCCAGATCGAAAGTCCTCCGTGGCCTTCACGTGCACCTTCAACAACCTGGGTGGTTCAACGAACCCCCGATCATCCCCTTCTGTCACAACTCCGGGTTGCGGGGAGGGAACTTGACCTCAAGACGTTCGGACTCCAGGTCACCGATCCGCCGATGCGGAACGAGATCCGCGTCGGACACGCGCGCGTGTCCTCACCGGCAGACAGAAGCTCGACCGCCGGCTCGATGCCCTCACCGATGCCAGGCCGCCGGACGACGAGACCTTGCCGGACAGCGCGGTGGCCTTCCTTGCACGTGTGTCAGCCCTGGCCGGCAGTCGTGCGGACCGGCATATCGACCTGGGCTGCTGGTACTTCGCGCCCTGACCAGGCTGCCGAGCGGTCGCCGCGGGGCCTCAGGCCAGGGCGGTGACCAGTCGCGCCGCAGCCATGACGACCAGGAGGGCCGCGCCAGCCAGCAGGCACTGCGTCGCACGCTGCATCCTTCTCGCCCTGAGCTGGTGAACGCTGATGCAGCGCCACAGCTCCAGAACCGCGGAGTCGGCCGCCGCCTCGACGCCCTGAGCGGAGAAGCCGGACCGGAACTCCTCCGGAGAACCGAACGCACCCACGGTGTCGCCGTAGCCGAAGGCGATCGGAACCGGGAAGCCGGTCGGCCGCGACATTCCCGGGAGCCGACGGAACCCGGTGAGCACCGAAGCGGCCAGCGCCGCCGAACCCGCGCTCACCACCAGCGCGAGGAGGGCGGCAGCCCCGATCACCGGCGACACGTCCGACGACGTCGCTCCGGAAGCGAACACCACACCCGTGATCACGAGCGCGTCCGCGCTCAGGAGCGTGCCGGCCCGATTCACCAGACCGAGACGCAGTCCGTCCGCCCGCACGAGGTGCCACTGGGCGAGCTGCAGTCTCTCCTCGGCGCGTAACTCCTCGCTCACCGCTCTCCCCCGTCCCCCGTACCGCACCGCGCGGACATCCCCGCCGTGCAACAGACGCTTCCCGCAACACCGCGAGCCCAACCCACCGAACGGGTTGGCGGCACCGCACCGGGACACGGTGCGATGCGGTGCGGTGCGGTGTGCTCGGGCGGTGCGCTGTGCTCGGGTCAGCGGGCTATCGAGATCGCGAAGGGCGAGAAGCCGTTGGAGCGGATCACGTGCGGTACGAACAGGATCGCGGCCTCCGTGGCGCGGGCGGTCCGGATGCCGCCGAGATCGGTGATCCACTCGTCGTGCCAGCCCAGGTCGTTGAGCAGTTCGCGGACGGTCTGCTTGGCTTGCGGGTCCTCGCCGGAGAGGAAGGCGTCGGGTGCCCGGGTGAGCATGGCCGGTGCGGTCATCACCGGGAAGAGCATGGTGTTGAGGGTCTTGACGACGTGCGTTTCGGGGAGCGCTTCCTGGAGTTGCTCGGCGAGGCTCGACCCGGGGTGGAGCAGTTCGCCCGGCAGTCCGTCCGGTCCGTCCGCGGTGGCGTTGGAGACATCGACGAGGATCTTGCCCCGGAGTTCCTCGCGCAGGGCGGTGAGCCGCTCCAGCGAGCCGTCGCCCGGGGTGGCGTTGATGACGATCCGGGCCGTGCGGGCCGCGTCGGCGGCGGCGCCCGGCGTGCGGTCCGCCGCCGTCACCTCGTGTCCGGCCCGGGTGAGGGCGGTGGCCAGGTTGCCGCCGACGCGGCCGTTGCCGAGAACTGCGATCGTGGTCATGGTGAGGGGGTCCTTCCGTTCGTACGGGATCGTTGTGGTCGAGGTGCGGGTGGTCGTGGCGCGAGTGGTCGAGGTGCGGTCGATCGTGGTGCGGGTGGTCGAGGTGCGGGGGCGCGCTCAGCGCGAGAGCGTGGTGACGGCCTGGGCGTGGACGCCGGGCGCGGCGGCCAGGAAGCTCTCGCTCAGCGGGGTCCAGGGGCGGCCCTGGGCGTCGGAGATCCGGCCGCCGGCCTCGGTGACGAGCAGCGCCCCGGGCAGCAGGTCCGCCCGGGCGCCGGCGAACTGCCAGAAGGCGTCGATCCGGCCGGCGGCCACGTTCACCAGGTGCAGGGTCGCGGGCACGGCGGTGCGGACGACCAGCGCGTCGAAGAGCATCGCGGTGATGGAGGAGCCGACGCGCCGCACGACCTCCTCGTTCTCGTCCGGCCGGGCCTGGCTGGTGGCCACGATGCCCAGGCCGAGGTCCGCGGTCGGGGAGACGTGCAGCGGCCGGCCGTCGAGGTGCGCGCCCGCGCCGGCGAGCGCGGTGTAGGTCTCGCCGGTCAACGGCAGGTGGACCACGGTGAGCACCGGCCGGTTCTCGCGTACCAGGGTGGCGGTCACCGCCCAATCCGGCAGGGCGTGCAGGTGGTTGACGTTGCCCTCGGCCGGGTCGACGACCCACCACTCGCCGGGCGGCAGCGCCCCGCCGTCCAGCTCGTCCTCCACCCACCCGGCCTCCGGGCGCAGCTGCGTGAGGCGGGGGCGCAGGATGTCGAGGGCCGTGTCGTCGTTGGCGGCGAGCGCGTGCATCAGCTCCTCGCGGGTCCGGTAGTGGACCACGGCACCGAAGCGTGCGAGCAGCGCGGAGCCGGCCTCGCGCACGGCGATCGCGACCTGGGCGAGCAGGTCGGCGTCGGAGGCGGCGACGGCGGTGGTGGTGTTCTGAAGCATCGCGGACATGGCGGAACTTCCTTTCCCAGCGGGGGTGATGAGGGCCGGTCGGGCCGAGCGGTCCGTTGCGTCCCGCGCTCACATCTCGAAGGTAGACAGCCCAGCCATTAACCACAACTGCATGTCAAGCACGGCTAGGATTACTCCCATGCAACTGGATCTGAATCTGCTCGCCGCGCTCGACGCGCTGCTGGAGGAGGGCAGCGTGGCCGGGGCGGCCGCGCGCCTGCACGTCACCGCCCCCGCGATGAGCCGGAGTCTGGGCCGGATCCGCCGTACGACCGGGGACCAGATCCTCGTTCGCACCGGCCGCACGATGACCCCGACGCCGTACGCGATCGCCGTCCGGGAACAGGTGCACGAGCTGTTGCACCAGGTCCAGGGGGTGCTGGCGCCGAGCCGTGAACTCGACCTGACGACACTGGAGCGCACCTTCACCCTCCGCTGGCACGACTCCCTGGTCGCCGCGAGCGGCCCCGCCCTGCTCGCCGCCGTCCGCGCGCAGGCACCGGGCGTGCGCCTGCGCTTCCTCGCCGAATCGAGCGGCGACACCCCCGGGCTGCGACGCGGCGAGGTCGATCTGGAGGCGAACGCCAACCGCCCGGCCGCACCGGACATCCGTGCCGAGAACCTGGGCGCGACCCCCCTCGTCATCATCGTGCGGCACGGACACCCCCTCACCCGCGTCGAAGCCGTCACCGCGCAGCACTACGCCGCCGCCGAACACATCACCGTCTCGCGACGCGGAAACCTCGCCAACGCCCTCGACGACGCCCTCGCCCGGCTCGGCCTCAGCCGCCGCGTCGTGGCGAGCGCGCCGACGGAAGCGGCCGCGCTGGAGTTCGCCCGCGGCTCCGACGTCCTGGTCAGCGTCCCGGAAGCCACCACACGCACCGCGGTCGCCGACCTCGGCCTGGTCGCCCTACCCCTGCCCCTCGAACTGCCGTCGGCACCGGTCTACCTGTCGTGGCATCAGCGCCACGACAGCGACCACGCGCACGCCTGGCTGCGCGGGCTGGCACGGACCGCGCTGGCCGCCTGCGCCGCGCCGTAGCCGGCACGGTCCAGGCCGCTCCACCCGCATGAGCTACCTGGTTCCCTTCACCCGACCCCTTGGAGCCAGGTCATCTAGGCTGGCGCGGTGACTGATGAGCGGGAGCGGGCGCAGCCGTCGGGAGTGTGGGCCACGGCGGTGGGGGTGGCCAGGGTGCGAGCGCTGGAGACCGCGCGGGAGAACGCGCTGTTCCGCGACCCACTGGCCCGGGCCTTCGCCGCCGCCGGCGGCCTGTGGCCCCCCTCGCCGCCGCTGCCCGACGACGAGGCCGCGCGGCGCCGCCGGCTGGCTGTGTCGTACTCCATCGTCATCAGGACGAAGTTCCTCGACGACCTGCTGCGGCAGGCCTGCGCGTCCGGGATCCGGCAGGTCGTGCTGCTCGGTGCCGGCCTGGACAGCCGGGCCTTCCGTATGGACTGGCTCGAGGGCACCCGGCTGTTCGAGGTCGACACCGCCGCGCCACTGGACTTCAAGGCTTCGGTGCTGCGCCAGGAGCGGGCCGTCGCACGCTGCGATCGGATCACCGTCGCGGTGGATCTGCGCGAGGACTGGCCGGGCGCGCTGGCCGCCGCAGGGCACGATCCGGCCGCGCCGACGGTGTGGATCGCCGAAGGACTGCTGATCTACCTGCCCGAGGGCGCGGTGGAGCTGTTGCTGGCCCGGATCGGCGCACGGTCGGCGGCGGGCAGCCGGATGGGGCTGACCTTGGGTTCGCGTGGCGTGATCGAGCGCTTCGGCGCGGACGCCGCGCCGGGGTCGGCGGCCGCCCTGTGGGTCTCGGAGATGCCCGACGACCCGGTGCGCTGGCTGGCCGGGCACGGCTGGGAGGCCGACTGCCACACGCTTCGCGAGTGCGGTACCGCCTACGGCCGCCCGATCAGCACCCCGCCGCGGCGCGAGGAACGACCCGGCGGACTGATCTCGGCGGTCCGCCGGTAGGGCGCCGCCGGGTCTTTCACCGCGGCTGAACCGCCGCGGAATCGCTGCCGGTTCGGTGCCGAATCGCGGCCGATCGCGGCTGCCGTCGAACGAGTGCTTCGGCCTGCCGGGCGACAGGTCCGGCGGATACCGATGTGGCGCGCATCCGGTGGGGGTGTCACCGGATGCGCGCCGCTCACGTCCTGATGCGTCAACGCTCGGCGTGGATCCGCGGCGCGCGGTGCGCGAAGTACGGGCACGGAGAACCGTTCATCGACATGTCTTGAACGTGTACGAGACATGGATCACATGAGGGAAGGTCACATTCCGCCCGGCCCGGCGTGCCCGGTAGGTGAGCATGGCATGGACACCTCATAGGAAGGCCGAGATGAAGCTCTCTTTCAGGCACGTCGGACGACTCCTGTCCGTCCCGTTCACCGTCACCGCCCTGCTGGGCCCGGCCCTCGCCCTGGCCGCGACCCCGGCCGCGGCGACCTCCACCACGGCGGCCACCGCCGCGGCCGCGACGGACGCCTACACGTTCACCAACGGCGACGGCACCCTCAACGCCACGGGCAACAACGACGGGAACCAGATCTCCGTCACGCCGGACGGCACCAACTACCAGAACTTCCGCCTCATCAAGCTGGGGACCCCCGGCCAGTTCAACATCGCCAGTACGTCGTCCGGGAAGTGCGTCTACGCCACCCAGCCAGCCACCCAGAAGTCCTGCGGCCAGGACGGCGAACAGTGGCACTTCCGCCCGGTGGACGGCAAGCCCAACTCCTTCGGGATCGTCCGCCGCGACGACGCCAGCGGCACCGAGTGGTGCATGGACAACCGGGGCGGCCTGCACCTGTGGGGGATCCTGGCGCAGCCCAACGTCTGCAACGGCAGCGCGGCCCAGGAGTGGAGGGTGCCCGCGGCGAAGGCGGCCGAAGCCAGGAGTCTGGCGCTGGACTACTACGCCGACCTGTGTGCCAGGAAGACCGCCACCTGCTCGTGGACGGAGAAGTCCGAGGGGCAGCCCGAGGTCCTGCCCCGCCAGCCCGCCTCGTCGGTCTGGTACAACGACACCGCCGACAAGGTGACGCAGGTCTTCACCACGATCTACCACTCGGGCTGGTCGCAGTCGTTCGGTGTGGGCCTGTCCTCCTCGGTCGGGGTGTCCGTCCCGGTCCAGGCCATGGTCTCCACCCAGCTGCAGACGACCACGACCTACGAGTCCGACCAGTCGACCATCAACGGCATCGCGGTGACCGTTCCCGCCAAGAACTACGGATGGGTCGACTTCGCGGCCGTCGGCAAGAAGGTCACGGGAACGTGGACCTTCGACACCGACAACCAGCCGTGGACGACCGACGCGACCGTGACCGTCCCGGTCATCAACTCCACGGCCGGCTCCACGATGTACGTCGCCCACACCAGCCCGGACCAGCCGGGCACCACGAGCGTGACGAGCGCTGACGCCCCGGCGCTGACCATGGCCGCCAAGGCCTCGTTCACCCCGGACCTCCCCGACGGCACCGCGGCGTCGCAGGACGGCCCGAACACGGTGAAGCTCGTCGACACCGCCACCGGGGCCAGGATCGGCACGATCAAGCCGAGTGCCGTCGTGGACACCAAAGGGACCACTCACCCGGTCAGTCTGACGGTCTCCGGCAACGTCATCACGCAGACCATCGAGAACGCTTCCGGCGACACCATCGACGGCTCCATGACCATGCCGTCCGTCAGCTACAACACCACCACCGCTCCGGCCGCCAAGACCGGCGGCCTCGCGACCGGCGGTGCCACGACCACCGGTGTCACGACCGCCGCGTTCACGACCACCGCCTTCACGACCACCTCCGCGAAGTCGACCGTGCGCCCCGCGTTCTGGCCGATTCCCGACCGCGAGCACCCGAAGAACTCGGACGAGTGGAACAAGTGCATGGCCAAGGAGCTGGGCAAGAGCATGGTGGAAGGCGCAGCCAAGGCCGCCCTGCTGGGTGCCCTGCGAGGCGGCCAGCTCGGCGCCGCCGCCGGCCCCGAGGGAGCGGCGGCGGGGGCCGCCCTGGGGATGCTGACCGGCACCGTCACCGGGCTGGGCAAGGCGTACTACGTCTGCGGTACCGACCCGGGCTGATCCGCACGTACACCACACGCGGATGCCACCTGCCGGCCGACCTCGTCGGCGAGCAGCGGGCAGGCCGACACCGGGTCGGCTCTCGGAGACGACTTGGCGCCGCCCGTCGCCGTGGAGGCGCAGCCGCCCGAGCAGTACGGCCTACCGCGTGCCACGTCGACCCGCCGCCACCGGTCGACTCGTCGAAGTCCCCTTCAACCACAGCTGGTTGAAGGGGACTTCGCGCACCGAACCGCCCGGGTGGCGCTACGCCCACGGCGCGAAGGGACCGCCGGCTGTCGACGCGCGCTGGGATCGAGGCCGGACGGCCGCCTCTCCCGGCCGGCCCTGGCGGCGTGCTCTACGCGGGAGCCGTCCCGACCCCGTGCAGCAGGGTGTCCACCACGCGTGCGGCCAGCCGGTCCACGGCGCCGATGTCGACGGCCTTCCGCCCCTCTTCGGCCGCCTCGTGGATCAGGGCGTAGTAGACCCTGCGGGCCCACTCCAGGTCGGTGTCCGGGGACAGCAGGCCGGTCTCCTGCGCGCGACGGAAGAGCTGATCGCACTGGGCCAGGACGTCGGCCTGCACGCGCGCGGTTTCGGGGTCGGACGGAGCGCTCCGGCTCATCGCGAAGCTCCAACCGATCTTCACCTGAAGGACGTTGGCGGTCACCTGGTGCAGGGCGACCAGTGGCGGGGAGGTGAGCGGGCGGGCGGCCTCCACGGCCTGGTGGAACCGCTCGGTCGCCCAGGCCGCCAGCGCCTCGACCAGCGCCTCGCGGCTGGCGAAGCGCCGGTGCACAGTGGTGCGGGCCACCCCGGCCGCCGCCGCGATCTGCTCCATGGTCGCCGCCGGATCGGCGGCCAGGACGCGTTCGGCCGCCTCCAGGATCGCCCGCACCGTCCGCTCGGCATCGGCGCGCAGGGCGCGCCCTCTCGTCTCCATGGACCAGACAGTACATCGGGGACGCCGGTCACGACCTACTTGCATCATCAATGTTGCATCTATTAGCTTGATGACGTCATTCAAGTCGCGACTCATACATCGCCCCGACAGGAGCACCTCCATGGACCTGCAGCTGACGAACACCACCGCCGTGGTCACCGGCGCGAGCCGCGGCATCGGACTGGCCACCGTCCGAGCGCTCACCGCCGAGGGCGTTCGCGTGGTGGCCGCCGCCCGCACCATCACCCCGGAGCTGAAGGAGACCGGCGCCCTGGCCATATCGGTGGACCTGCTGGCCCCCGACGCCCCGGCCCGGCTGATCGACCACGCCACCGCCGAACTCGGCGACCTCGACCTGCTCGTCAACAACGTCGGCGGCGGCGACGGCGGAGCGGGCCAGACCGGCGGCTTCCTCTCGTTCACCGACCAGCAGTGGCAACAGTCCTTCGACCTGAACTTCCTCGCCGCCGTACGGACCAGCCGGGCGGCGCTGCCCAGCCTGCTGCGCCGCCGCGGCGCCCTGGTCAACATCTCCTCCAACGGCGCCCGGATGCCACACGCCGGGCCGGTCCCCTACACCACCGCGAAGGCCGCCCTGACCGCCTTCGGCAAGGCACTGGCCGAGGAGTTCGGACCGCAGGGCGTGCGCGTCAACACCATCTCGCCGGGCCCGGTACGCACCGCGATGTGGGAGAGCCCGGACGGCTACGGCGCGGAGCTGGCCCGCTCCATGGGAGTCACCCAGGACCAGCTGCTGGCTGGGCTCCCGGCCGCGATGGGCATGACCACCGGCCGCCTGCTGGAACCCTCCGAGGTCGCCACGGCCGTCGCCTACCTCGCCTCGCCGCTGGCGGCCGGAATGTCCGGCACCGACCTGCTGATCGACGGCGGATCCGTCAAGACCACCTGATCGGATTCGATCACGCCGATCCACCGGACTTGAAGCGACGGACGGCGCCGAGCGCGCCCTCGGCGCCGTCCGGGCGCTGACGGTCGTGCACGGGTACTGCGCGGCCGACCCCGTGGATTTCGCACCGCGCCAGGGCCGCAGAAGAAGCCCCGCCGGAAGGCTTGACGCCGGCCGTGCGACGCGGTGCCATGAGTCCGGACGGAGGGGGGCACACGGTGGCCGTGGAGGACAGCGACGCCGAGGGACGGAGCGACCAGGAAGACGGCGACGGCGACCGGCCGAATCGGCCGGACCGGCCAAAAGGCCCGTATCGCCCTGGCTTTGAGGACACCTTCTGGTTGGTGCTGCTCGGGCTGATCGTGGCGGTCCTCTTCCTGGTCGGCCTCCTGTCCTCGTTGGGCGGTGACGCCGGACCGGCGAACCAGGACTGGAACTCCGGCTGGCACTGAGCAGAAGGGCCGCGAGGATCACGGGCGGACCGGCCGCGCCCGACTCGCGGTCTCCCCAGTACGGCCGGCTCGCAGGCGTCGATCCTCAGCACGGCAGCGAGGTGAGGTCGAGTCTTCCGTCCCGGTCAGGTGATCCGCTGGTCGGCCGAGCATGAAGGTACGGCCTCGTACACGGCTCGGTCGCCAGGGCCTTACCGCCTCCCGTGTCACCGGAGGCCGTGCCGACCGCTTTCGGGGTGACTGGTCGAAGGACCTTCGGGAGTGACCCCGCGAACATGGTCGACAGCCAGCTGGGGCGGCACCCCGACCGAGCTCGGTGCGGCCAAGTCCGTCGCCTGTGCCGCCGCCCGCCGGTGGATGCGGACGGATCCCGCGAAGGCGGTCAACGTGGGCGACATGCTGGAGAGCGATGCGAAATCAGCCGCTCTCGCCGGGCTCACCGGCATCCGGCTGGACCGCGGCATCGGCTTCGTCACCGGCGGACCGTCACCCAGGGCAGACGAGGCGGCGCTCCGCGTCGAACGGCTCACCGACCTGGCCGAATTCCTCTCAAGGTGCACGAACACTTGATACCGGATCTCACCGGCCGCCATGCGTGGCCGTTGTCCAACCGAGCTCGGTGATCGTAAGTTCGCGTCTGCCGTCTCGGTCGGCGGTCGGCCGTCGGCGGTCGGCCGTCGGCGTGAGCGGGTACGACCGACATGAACGATCCACGAGCCAGGGGAAAGGCGTGCCGCGCTCCGAATCACTGCCCCGCACCGTCCGCCTGCTGTTGCTCGCCCGGGTCATCAACCAGCTCGGGGCCTTCTCGCTGCCCTTCCTCACCGCGCTGATCAGCACCGACCACGGCGCGAGCCTGACCACCGCCGGGCTGGTCAGCGCCGCCTTCGGGCTCGCGACGATCCCCTCACGGCTGGCCGGGGGCCACCTGGCCGACCGGATCGGACGACGCACGACGGTCGTCCTCGGGCTCTGCGGATGCGCCGTCGCCCAACTGGTGATCGCGGCCTCGGTGTCGCTCATCTGGGCGGTCGCCGGGGCGGTGCTGCTCGGGCTGGCCTTCGAGCTCTACGAGCCCCCGAGCCAGGCGATCGTCGGCGAGTCCGTGCCGGAGCGGCACCGGGTGCGCGCGTTCAGCCTGTTCAGCGCCGCACTCGCGGCGGGTGCCATGGGCGCCGGGCTGCTCGCCGCCCTGCTCGGCCGCTGGGACCTGCGCTGGCTCTTCGTCACCGACGCCGCCACCTGCCTGGCCTGCGCGTTGCTGATCGGGCTGGCCCTCCCCCGCGACCGCCCCGAACCGTCCGGAGCGGACCTGAACGGTAGCGCCGTCCGACCGCTGCGCGACCGAGCGCTGCTGAGCGTCCTGGCCACCGGTACCGCCTACGCCCTGGTCAACCAGCAGACCGTGGTCACCCTGCCGCTCGCCCTCGCACGGCAGGGCCTGCCGGCCGCCGACGCCGGGCTGCTGTTCACCGCCGCCGCTGCCACCACCGTGCTCGCCCAGCCGTTGATCCGGCTGCCCTTCACGACCCGGCTCACCACACCTGTCACCCTTGCCCTCGCCCATCTCCTCCTGGCCGCGGGCCTGACCGGCTTCGCCCTCACCCGCACCCTGCCGGCCCTGCTCGCCTTCGCTGCCGTGAAGAGCCTCGGGGACCTCCTGGTCATGGGTCGCGTCTACGCACTGGTCACCGACCTCGCGCCGCCCGGCGCAAGCGGCCGCTACCTGGCCGTCTTCGGCACCAGTTGGGGAATCGCCGCGACGCTCGCGCCCCTCCTCGGTACCCAGTTGCTCGCTCACGTGGGGACGACCGCGCTGTGGTCGGCCATGGCCGCGTGCTGCCTCCTGCTCGCCGCTCTGCACCTCCGGGTGACCCCGGAGTCGGCCCGGTCGGCCCGGTCGGCGCAGCGACGCGCACCGAAGGGACGGAGGCCCGCCGAGCCGGCGGCCGGGCGCGGTCCGCGGCGCTGACCGACGGCGGGCAAGGCGATCCACGGCCGCGGCAGGCCCGGGACGGCCGCCCGTGCCCGGCGCACCCCTACCCGGGGTCTCCCCAGCGACCGACGTCGTCGGTCACTGACGGATCGTCTGTTCCGTCAGTCATTCGACTGATGTGCACCGCGCTCGGGTCCGCCAGGGTCGAGGGCACCGGGTACGTCCCGGTGGCGGGCGCGCGGGCATGCCGCGGGGACCGTCGACGCACGTGAACGAGGAGTACCAGGATGGCAACCAGTCAGCGGTCCGTCGCACGGTGGCGGACGGTCGTGGTCACCGGGGCAGCGGCCCTCGCCGTCGCCGGCGGCGTCGCCGCACCGGCCGGCGCGGCGACGCTCCCCCCGGGTTCGGCGGCGGACCGTCCGGTCCCCGGGAACCAGGACCTGCGCGACGCCGTGCAGGCGGGGGAACCGGCGCACCCCCGGGACCACCCGGGCGGCCGCCCGCTGCTCAGGCACCACTGGATCATCAAGGCCCAGTACGGCACCGTGTCCGCCCTCAACCGGGCGACCAACTTCGGCTGGCAGCGCAACTACAAGGACTGGACGGTCGCCATCGTCGGCAACGACATCCAGGGGAAGAGGGTCACCGTCTACACCAAGATCACCAACCTGTTCTACGGTGAAGGCGGCGTCATCGGCGCCCAGACGGCTCCGACACCGCAGGTGCTGATCGCCAAGAACACCATCAAGGCCCAGGACGTCAACATCGTCACCGAGATCGTGAACGTCCACTTCATCAGCCCCCAGTGGCAGGACGTCTTCAACGCCGACTGCCGCGCCCAGGAGAACCTCCGCGACGCGGTGAAGGCCCAGCTCGCCTGCACGATGGGCTGACCCCCATCCGGACCGGCCGGTCGGTCACAGCACCGACCGACCGGTCCGGTAAATCCCCTGCGGATATCTTGAGTTGAGCCTCAGCCCATACGCCCGAAGGCGCCGAACGGTTCGGCCGCTTTGACCGCGGAACCGGATCCGCCCCTTGGGAAAGCAGGGTGTGAAGTGACGGCCGCCTCAGGCCTGGAACGCGCAGACGCGGATGAGCGGAAGCCGGGATGGTTCCTGACCGCGGCACTGTGCGGGGTGCCGCTCGCCGTCTTCGACTCGCTGATGTCTGGTCCTACTGGATCGCCCTGCCGCTCCCCCTGCTCGGGCCCGCCGTCGGTCCTGCGGTGAACGAGTGGGTGCTGACGGCCCGCGGTCGGTGGCGGTTGGCGCCCCTGGAGTGGGTGACCCTGGTCGGCGCCCACTGCTCCAATGCTCCTTCCTCGGCTCGGGGGCCCACGTCGTAGGCCTCCTGCCGCGATAGCCCACGAGCAGCCGCCAGTTCGGAGCCGATTCCGACAGGGCCGCTCTCCGGCCCCGACCGCGACCCAGCCGGCGCCGCGAAACCGAGGCGACGGCGCGGCAGCCCGTGTGACAGCCTGAACGAATGGCTGACGAGGACTGGGTGAGGATCTTCACCGTCGAGAACGCGACCGGCATGCCGCACCCCGGACTGGCCCTCGCCGTTTGACTGCGCGACCACGGCATCGACTGGTCGCCGGTCGACGAGCAGGACATCCGCTGCGACCTGACCTGCGGGCCCGATCGCGAGTCGGGCCGCTGGCGGGGCTTCGTGACCGTGTCGGTCCGGGCCGGTGCGCTACGCCCGTTGGGCCTGCACCCGGACCAGCCGACCGCCCGCGCCGCCCTGCCGCTCGCCCCCGACTGGTGGGGCTCCTGGACGCGCACCCGGAGACCGGCCGTCCGGCGCTCGGAGGTCGCCGCCGCCCGGCAGCTGTGGTCCGCGCCCCACCGCTGGTCGCCCACCGGGCCGAGCGCCGCCGGGACCACCGGCGTGTAGCGCCGCCCCCGACGGTCGACCCGGGGGCGCGTCGGCGTCGTGGCTCTCCCTCACCGGCAGCGGCCGCGAGCTCAGCGCCAGTTGGTGGTGCCTGCTCCCACTGACCAAGCACTCGTCGTTCATGACCGACTCGACGCGGCCTGGGTCCCGCAGGTCGAGCGCGTGCCGCGAGATCCCCGCAGCGTCGCCGGGCAACGTGGCGGACGTCGCGGCGGACGTCGCGGCGACCGCCCGGCAGACGCCGCCTGGCGGCCCGACTCAGGACCCGGGAACCCGCTGCCGTCGGCCTGTGCGTGACAGGACGGCCTTACCTCCCCGCGGGCATCCGGTCGGTGTAACTTCGGTTCCCGGAGCGCCCCTTCGGGCAGGGGGAGACATCGCGTTCGGCTCGGGGAGCGACCCGCCCCCGGCGGCGCGACCTCCGCGGGCGCGCGTGGGAGAGGGGAAGGCATGAGTCACATGATCGACCCGACCGTTCCGCGGGCGCGGCGGATCGCTCGCCCCGACGCGATCCTGCGGGGGGAGGAAATCGGTGCGGGACCGACCTGTCTCCTGCTGCATGCCGGTGGCGAACGCCGTCAGGTGTGGGCACCGGTCAGCGAGGTGCTCGTCGACGCCGGGTTCCGCTGCGTGGCCTTCGACCAGCGCGGCCACGGCGACAGCGAGGGCCGTGCTCGAACGCTGACCGCGTGCGCGGCGGACGTCGCCGCGATGCTGTTCGCCGAACCGCCCGGGTGCGTGGTCGTCGGTGCCTCACTGGGCGGGCTCGCCGCCGTCGCCGCCCTCGGCGATCCGGCGGTGCGGGCCAGGGTGGCAGGGCTGGTACTGGTCGACGTCGTCCCCTGCCTCGACCCGGCCCGAGTCCGCCGCTTCCTCGCTGCCGGCGGCCTGGCCGGCACCCACACCGAGCTCGTCGAGGACATCCTCGCCCAGGTCCCCCGGCTACGGCAGATCACCGGCGCGCTCGACCTTCCCCTCCTGCTCGTCCACGGCGACACCGGCTCATCGGTCACCGCCGAGGACATCGACCAGTTGCTGCGCCTGGCCCCGCACACCACCGTCCGGTCCGTCCACGGTGCCGGACACCTCATCGCGCGGGAGCGACCCGTGGCGTTGGCCCGAGACATCATCGCCGTCACCGGCGCCTGGGGCAGCCCGGAGTGATGACGAAGGACATCGAGGAGGCGTGGCGCCGCCGTGGGCCCCTGCCGGAGTTCAGCGAGGGCCCACGGTCCGGAGCGCTGGGGAGGGTCGGCCTCTGTCCGAGCGGCACACCGGCCGACCTCAGCGACCGCCTGTCACCGGTCCGACGCCGACCTCACTTCCTCAGATGGCGGGCGAAGAACTGGACCGCGACGTCTCCCGCGAACTGCGGGACGCCGGTGTGTCCGCCCATGTTGGCGTGCAGGGACTTCTCCTGGGAGCCGAAGGCGTCGAAGAGGTCCAGAGCCGCCTGCCGGTCGTTCCCTTCGTCGTCCCACTGCAGCAGGACGTGCAGCGGGATAGTCACCTGCCGGGCCTCCTCGAACATGGCGCGAGGCACGAGACTCCCGGCGAAGAGCCCGGCGGCCACGATGCGCGGCTCGACCACAGCGAGCCGGATGCCGATCGAGATCACACCCCCCGAGTACCCGACCGGACCGCCGATCTCGGGCAGCGCAAGGAGGGCGTCCAGGGCGGCCTGCCACTCCGGGACCGCCTTTTCGACCAGCGGGAGGACGAGGGCGTCGACGATCTCGTCGCTGACCGGCTCGCGCGCCTCCATCGCCCGGCGCAGGTCTGCGCGGGCCTGATCGACGGCGGCCAAACGGGGCCGGTCACCGCTTCCGGGGAGCTCGATCGTGGCCGTGGCGAAGCCCTCCGCCGCGGAGTGCCGGGCCCGGTCCACCAGCCGGGGGTACATCTTCCGCAGTCCGAGGGGCGGATGGCCCAGCAGGATCAGCGGCAGCGGTGAGGACGCGGCGGCGGGCGTCCACAGGATGCCCGGAATCTCACCGAGGGTGAATTCGCGTTCGAGGAGGCCTTCGTCGAGGCGCTGCTCGGAGGTGAAGCGCATGGTCGTGCCTTTCGGGAGTGCACTGAACGGCGCTCCCGGACGACCTGCCTATCGCCCGACCGTGACCCCGGAGGGGAGCACCCATGTCGATATTGCGTTCACGGGTACCACCTCCTCGATCTCTCGCACGGCCACCGGAAATGTAGCAGCGCACCCCGCGTCCACCAAACGGGTTTTCTCGCAGCCTCCGCGCACAGCTCCTCCGGGCCGAACAGCGCCTCGTTGACGCGCCGGAACCCTCGACCGCCGACCCCGGCTTCTGCCGGCCAGGGTCGCGGGAGAACCTCGCGATTGCGTTCCGCACAGCGCGGCGCCCGCGTCGAGAAGGCGTTCACCGCGGCCGTCCCCCCGCAGTCGCGACAGCCGATCGGCCGGACACGCCGTCCGGTTCAGCAGCGACTGCGGCGCCGTCGCGACTGAGGAGGTTACGGGGTGGGCGTGGCCGAACCGGTGGGGGGCTTGAGGCAGGGCGTGGTGACGCCCAGGACCATGCGGTTGTCGCCGGCGGTGCTGGAGACGTCGACGACGTAGCTGCTCTCCGGATGGCGCGCGGTGACAACCGAGTTCGGCTGGGTAGCGGGCGTCTCCTGGTAGGTCGAGATCTTGAGGCCTTCGCTCGTGAGGAGGTCTCTGACCTTGCGGACCACGTCGTTGTGCTGGGTGTTGGGCACGTAGCTGTGGACTGCGTACGAGAGTGTGAAGCGATCGTCGGGCGCGGATTCGCCCTTCCTGCCGACACAAGAGGTGAAGACGGGGTCCGCCGGCTCGGCGTTGATCTGGATTCCGGCGCCCTGGGCCAGGTGATCGGTGATCTGCCGCGCCCACGCGAGTGCGTCCTCGCGGGACTTGACCGGTAGCGGGGCGTCTTTCCCGGTGCTGGGGTTCGCCATGCAGGCTCCAAGACTTGAGATCGTCAGCGATGCTGCCACGGCGTACTTCAGCGCGGCGGCGAAGGAACGGAGGGGCGGGCTGCCCATGGCTGTTCTCCCGTTTGGAGGGCTCAGTGGGGGATCGAGCCCCAGAAGGGGTCTTCCTTGGGGGACGTGGTGGGTTTGTGACCGGCGATGACCCTGCCCTGGTTGAGCACGCTTTCACTGTTGTCGGTCCAGTAGCCGCCGTGCCCGGAGGTGTCGATGGTGATGTTGTGACCTCCGAATCCCACGATGTGAGGGCTGGGTCCCAGAGAGAAGCCGCCGACGACCCTCGTGGCGTCATCATTGGCCTCTCCGATCCAGAGGTGGTCCGGATTGACCGTCAGCTGATCCGCGTTGAGAACTCCCATACCCGGGCTGCCGAGGGTCAAGATGTCGTCGGCTTGAAGACCGCCCTTCTCGCTGTCGGCGACGCCCACGGCGAAACTGCCGTAGCTGTGGGCGATGTAGCTGAGATGGGTCTTCGGTTCGCCGTGCGCCACGCGGAGTCCCTGGGAGAAACGGCGCAGGTCGTCGGCCGCGTCGAGGCCGCGCATGGGGTTCGCCGCCTTCGCGATGCTCTCCGGTGCGTCGTAGCCCAGGTAAGAGATGACGGCGACGGTTTCGCCCGCCTTCGCGTACCTCTTCCCGTACCCCTGGAGCTGGAGAATGCGGTCGATCTGGCCGGGAACACCCGGCAGCTCGGTGTTGGTCCCGGGCACGAAGACAGAGGTGTGGGTGGCCTTGTCCGGGTTGCCGGTCGAGACGATGGCGCGTCCGTCCCCGCCGTAGGCCTCGGGGTCGATGCCGAGGAGGAACATCTGGTGTTCCTCGTCCTTCGCGTCGGCCTTGTCCTCCAGCTTCTTCTTGATCTCGCCCAGCGCCGCCTTGCGCTTGTCGTACGTCGTCTGGTCGAGGCCGAGGGAGGCTGGAGTGCCAGCCTGGAGGGCGTCGAGTTTCTGGTCCAGCACGAGCCGGTTGGCCTCGTCCCGGACGGTGGCCGGCAGGCCGTCCAGACTTCCGATCCTGGCCGCGTTCAGGGCGAGGTAGGTCTCCTGCTGGCCGGGCGTGAGGCCCTTCCACCACTCGGCGTTCTTCTGCGGGTCCTTGCCGTCCGGGAGGTAGGCCTCGGCCAGGCCCAGGTCCTTCCTCACGTCCGCGGCGTCGGTGCGCGTCTCGGCGACGGCCCCGTCCACCCTCCGGCCGTCCAGGATCTCCCCGCTCAGGCGCCCGAGGGCGGTGTTGCCCTGGTCGCTCGCCGCCTGGGCGTCCTTGAGCGCCTGGTCGATCCGGCTCTGGTAGCCGGCCTTGAGGCTCATGAGGTTGCGGCGTGCGGTCTGGGCGTCCGGGTCGTTGCGCTCCTCCGGGAGTTCCGGCGCAAGGTCGACCCTTCCGTCGGCCGAGACCGTCAGGCCGGAGTCCTGCGCGCGGTGTACCGCGTTCGCCAGGTTCGTCTGTGCCTGGTACATCCGGTCGGCGACCGTGTTCAGCGTCAGCGCGACCGCCTCCGCCTCCACCCGGACGACGTCCAGCTGCTGCTCGGTCCGCGCCATGAACGGGAACGCCGCCTCGGCGTCGGCGCCCTGCCAGTGCTGGTGAAGCGGCCCGTTCGCCTGGTTGCGATGACGCGAGCCCACGGTCTCCGCGGTGTGTGCCAGCGCCTTCCAGTTCTTCGCGACGTCGCGCAACCCTTGTGGGTCGAACTTCACCAACAACTCGTACACGTTGCTCACTGCTTCGCCCCCTGCCGGGCCCAGGCACCGGCCACCGCCTGCTCGTTGTGGCTGTGAGCATCGGCATTCGCGTCGAGGTTGGTCCCCGTGGCCGCGATCCGCTGCTGGAGCGCCGCGAGCGGCGCGCTCCAGCTGCTCCCCAACCGCCCCAGTCCGGCGGCGACCGACCAACCGGCGAGCTGGCCGCTCGTCGTCGTGGCCGAGGTCAGCGCGGCTTGGACCGGAGTGCCCAATTCCTCCGCGAGCCCCCTCACCACTTGGGCCGACGCGTGCAGTTCCTGCGGAACGACGTTGACGTCGGCCACCGCAATCTCCCCCCAGAGTCAAAGCTCGATGCGGTACCCAGCCGCACCGAAATGCGACACCACCATACGCTGCGCAATCGCTCGAACACGCAAAAGGTGGGATTCTTTCGGCCGTTTGCTGCAGGAAGGCCCCGGGCCTCGACCACTCCCGCTCGTCCGCCCGATCAAGGTCTTCGGTACTGAGCAGGCGCTCCCACTCCGGTCCCTGTCGGGGCCGGCTTCCGCCACCGAGCCACACTCCCGGCGGCGACGTGCGACCGGCGGACTCTCCCGCTGAGGGCGCAGCTCGCCCCTTCAGCGGGCCCCACGCACACCGCTCCCGCGCGAGATCCGGTGCGAGAAGCAGACGGAACACGGTGCGGTCATCGGGGCCGATGCGGGTGTTCAAGTGCGGGGTTGCGGCGGTTGAACGGCGTCGGAGGGTGGCGACCCTCGCGCGGGCCCGGTGGCCTGACCGTTGGGCGCCAGCGCGGTCGGACATGTGCGGATGCGGGCGGACGGGCAGCCGGGTGGGTCTTCCACTCCCCCGGGACGCCCCGCCGGAGCGGGACCGCCGCGATGTGCGGCCCGCCCGCCCGCGACCGGACCCGCCTCCGTGGGCAAGAGCCGCGGTCGTGCCTCCGGGGGTGCCTCGACCTCTCGTGCCTGGTCAACGCATTTCCTAGGATCCGACCACAGGCGCCGACAGGCCCACCCGGCATCGTCGTGATCATTCTCGAGGCATCAGCCATGGCACACCCCCTCTCACTGTTGCGAACGGCGATCGGACTCTCCCAGCCGCAATACGACCGTGGTGAGTCACCCATGCCCTCCATCGCGGACGGGGCGGGTCGTCCTCGCAGGACGGACTCCGACGTAGGAGGATTGGTGTCGCCCCTGGTGGGCAGGCGTAGACCGCACTCCGGCCGCCCGAAACAGCCGGGCGTCTGCAGGGAACCGTTATTCTCCTATCACTGCTGGCGGGGGTGACCTGGGAAGGGGGCGGGGTGAGAGCGGCGCGGGCTTTGGCGACACTGGACGAGGTCGGTCTCGGTGACCACGTCTGCTGGCGGATGGGCCCCGCTGCCACGTTCGCCGACGCGCGGGCCTATCTGGCGGACGGCGCCCTGTACGGGGACAAGGTCGTGGTCATCGGTTCCCACGGCACCGCCGGGATCGAGCGTGACGGCAGTCCTTCCACCTCGGTGGTCCTCGATCTGCCGGACGCAATGGACATGGACAGGATGCTTGCTGCGGTGCGCAGGGAAGTCCACACCGCGACCCGCGAGGGCTTCCGGTCCGTACGGGTCCTCACCGAGCGGATGCCCCCGACGGCCGCCTCCGGGGCGGAGGAACTACTGGCCGGGGAGCTCAAACTCGACGAGTTCGCTTCGGAGAGCGGCGCCATGGTGGTGTGCGCGTTCCGGCCGTCGCGGTGGGACCGGACTACCCTGGACGGTGTGGCGTGCATGCATCCTCACGAGGTGGGCACACGTGCTGCGCGTCCGTCCTTTCGGATGTTCAGCACGGGCGCCAACAGGTGGAGCGTGGACGGCGTGGTCGACTCTGAGGGCGCGGCCGCGTTCAATGCCGCGGTCCGCGCCGCGGTCAGGAATTCGCCGATGGTGAAGCTGGGGTTCGACGATCTTGAGCTCATCGACGCTGCCGGCATGCAGGCTCTGGTCGAAGCGGCCCGTCACCTGCCGGGCCGCCGGATCGTCGTGGAAGGCGCCAACGAGACCGTGCTCCTCTGCTGGGAGCTGGCGGGTTACGCGGCCGCCGACCTGCCGGTGGTGATGGCGACATGACCGCGACCGTACCCCCGACGTCCGACCGGGGCGAGAGCCCGTTCCGCCACGAGCTGTACCCCTATCGCGGGGACGCGGAGTTCCTGTCCGGGACCCTGGGATTCATCCACGAGGCCTTGGAGGCCGACGAGGCGGTGGTCGTCGCGGTCCCCTCGGACAAGACCTCGCTGCTGCGCGGCGAACTCGTCGACGAGCCCGCCGTCACCTTCGTCGACACGACGACGGCCGGGCCCAATCCCGGTCGGCACATCGCGGCCTGGTCGGCCTGGATGACCGAGCGGGGTGAAGGCGGCAGGCCGGTACGGGCCATCGGTGAGACCGCCTGGCGCCACGCGCGCAGCACAGCGCACCTCTCGGAGCTGCGGTACCACGAGTGGCTGCTGAACCGGGCCTTCGCGCGCAGCGCCACCTGGTCGATGCTGTGCCCCTATGACGCCGGCGACGACGACGAGGACGCCCTGCGATCGCTGTCGCTCTGCCATCCGATGATCCGCCGGGGCGGCCGGAATGCGGCCAACGAGGAGTATCTGAGCGCCGAGGAGTACCCCTTCGAGGAGCTGGCCGGCCCGTGCGATCCCTTCCAGGAACTGAGCTACACGGAGGGTGACATGGCCGCGATCCGCGCGAAGGTCACGCAGTGCGCGACCGACGCGGGTGTCCTGCGGGACCGGTTGCCGAAACTGGCCGTCGCCGTCACGGAGATCGCGACGAACAGCATCCGCCACGGGGGCGGCCACGGCACCCTGCGCACCTGGGCCCAGGACGCGACGTTCTTCTGCGAGTTCCGTGACTCCGGCTACATCTCCGACGTGATGGCCGGCCGCAGCCGCCCCACCGCGGAACAGATCGGCGGGCGCGGCCTGTGGCTCGCCCACCAGCTCTGCGACCTCGTCGAGATCCGCTCCAGCCGCGCCGGGGGAACCACCGTCCGCCTGCACATGGACGCCCCCCGGCAGCAGTAGGGGACCGCCGGAGGGGGCGGGGCGGCGTGGGGGGCACTGCTTCGCCGACGCCACCGCCTGGCGAGCGCTGACCGGGCCCTTCCGCCGCTGTCCGGCCCCGGAACTCAGGTCACCGGGACACAGATCTCGCACAAGTGGTTCTCGACCATGCGGGGAGCAAATCGCTCAATCATCGGCCGTGCCGAATCGAAACGGAATCCCGCGTCCGCCAGCGCCGGGAGCAGACCGGCCCAGGCGCGCGCCAGGGCCTCGGCCGTATGGGCCACGGTGCGGACCGCGTACCGCCCGCCCGGCAGCCACGCCTCCTCGATTCCGGCCCCGCCGATCCCGGTGTCCCGCGGCACGACGAGGCAGACGTCGTACCTGCAGTCCTCCGGCGCGACCACCCCCGGGTCGTCCTGCGCGATCCCGAGGACGACCGAGCCGTCCCGGAGCAGACCGCTCGCGGCGGCCCACCCCTTGAGGCGTTCCATCTGCTCCTGGTTCCCGGCCCCGTACGGTCCCACACGCCTCATGTAGGCGACCTTGAATTCCGGAACTTCCTCCACCGAAAACATCCCACCACCCGTCCCTCGGCCAATTCCGAGGCAACCGTAACAGGGTATAAAAATGCTTCTCGCCGGAATTCAAACGACGGCGGACAGCCCGGCGGGCGCACCGGACCGGCGCCGTCAGGGGCTGTCGCCCTGCCAGTCCCAGCGGCGCCGGTCCGTGGGGCGCCAGCCGTAGTGGGCGCGGCCGCCGGCACCGAACGCGCCGAGTTCGGTGGCCAGTGCCGCGCCGTGGTCGAGCCGCTCGGCGTCCCAGCCGGTGACGTCCAGGAGCAGCCCGTCGAGCGGGCCGCCGACCAGTTCCCGGTACTCGTGCCCGGGGCGCGGCCCGGGGTCCGGGTCGTCGTGGTCGGCCCCGTACACGCGGCCGCGCAGCAGTGCCTCGTCGTCCATGCCGCCAGCATCCCAGCCGGCACCGACACCGGCCCGGACGGTGGTCCCGTGAACCGTCAGGCGTGACGGAACGGTCCCCCGGGCGAGGCAACGGTCACCGCAACGAGGCGGCGGAGGCTGGCGGGTGACGGGACCGGGCGTTATTGCGCGCCGCGGGGAGGCAGCCGTTCGGTGATCCGGTCGAACAGGTCCGTCAGCGGCCCGCTGACCTCGCGGCCGAACTCGGTCAGCCCGTAGGTGACCTGAGGCGGTGTCGTCGGCTCCACCTCCCGCCAGACCAGGCTGTCCTGGACCAGGGCGCGCAGCGTCTGGGCGAGCATCTTCTCGCTGATGCCCTGGATGCTGTCGCGCAGCTCGTAGAACCGAAGGTCGTTGCTCCGCAGGGAGATCAACACCCAGACGCCCCACCTGCTGGTCACGTGGTCGACCACGTCACGGGCGGGGCAGTCGGTGTGAAACACCTCATACCGGCGGCCTTCCCCGGCCTGCCTCAGCTGCGCGCCTTCCCTCATGTCCGGAGCTTACCTCCGGGTACGTTCTTACGAGAAGTAAGCCCCTTTCCTAACGTCAGTTGCCGCAGGACACAACGAACCAGGAGCTGAACATGATCGTGGTGACCGGGGCTACCGGGAACGTGGGCCGACCGCTGACGCAGGCGCTGGCCGAGGCGGGCGAGCAGGTGACGGCGGTGTCGCGGCGCGCGGCGGCGGTACCGGCCGGAGTCCGGCACGTGGTGGCCGACCTGGCCGAGCCGACAAGCCTCGCGCCCGTGCTGGACGGGGCGAAGGCGCTGTTCCTCCTGCTGTCCGGCGACCTGCACGCCGCCGGGGCCAGGCCGGCCGACATCGTCGGTCAGGCCGCGGCCGCCGGGGTCCGCCGGGTCGTCCTGCTCTCCTCGCAGGGCGTGGCGACCAGGCCGCTCGATCCGTCACGGGTGGCGATGCGCGCGGTGGAGGACGCCCTGCGGGAGTCCGGCCCGGACTGGGCCGTCCTGCGTCCGGGCGGCTTCGCCTCCAACGCCTTGGCCTGGGCGGAGTCCGTGCGCACCGAGGGGACGGTCGCCGCACCCTTCGGCGACGTGGGGGTGCCGGTCGTCGACCCGGTGGACATCGCCGGGGTCGCGGCGGCCTGCCTGCTGGACGACCGGCACACCGGCCGGGTGTACGAGCTGACCGGACCGGAGGTGATCACGCCACGTCGGCAGGCGGCGGCGATCGCCGCCGTGCTCGGCTCCCCCCTGCGGTTCCACGAACTCACCCGCGAGGAGGCCAGGGCCACGATGACCCGGTTCGTGCCGGTGGAACTCGCCGACGACACCCTGGACATCATCTCCGCCCCGAACCCGGCCGAACTGCGGATCAGCCCGGACGTCGAACGAGTCCTCGGCCGTGCCCCGCACCCCTTCGCCGCGTGGGTCACCCGCAACATCGCCGCGTTCCGCTGAGGCTCGACCCGCCCGCACCACCCGCACCACCCGGGCGCCTCGCGCGGCAGCGACCGCACGAGGCGCCCGCCTCCGCCGGCCACCACCACACCGCCATCGCCGCCCGCTCGGGCGGGGTCAACCGCTCCATCATGACCAGGACAGCCAGCGACACCGCGTCCCGCTGCTCCGCCGTCTGCATCGGCCCGAGCGCCCCGCCGTCGGTCCGGACCGGCTCCGGCAGCCACGGTCCGACGTACTCCTCGCGTCGGGCCCGCGCCGACGTCAGACGGTTCAGACACAGGTTGGTGGTCACCTTGGCCAGCCACGGCCCCGGCGCGGCGATCCGCTCCCGCTCGGCCCCGTGCCACCTCAGGTAGGCGTCCTGCACGGCGTCCTCGGCCTCCGCCGCCGACCCGAGCAGCCGGTACGCCAACGAGAACAAGCGAGGCCGGTGTGCCTCGAACTCCTGAGCCTTCTCCATGGGAGCACACGCTCAATGATCACTCCCGGGAACCGGTACCTCGGCGGCGGACCGCCCGCGCGAGCGGAGCGGCGGAGGAGCCCGCGCCGGGCGACCGAACCGGGTGGATCACGCGACCCGGTCGGGACGCGGCCGGAGCTGGGCGCTGAGCACCGTCCCACCGGAGAGACCGGCGGGGTCGACACCCGCACCGAGCCCCTCGGCGAGACGGTAGAAGAGGCCGCGCATGCCCAGCGGTCCGGTCTCCCCGGTGTCCGGGCAGGCGCCCAGCGCCCGCAGTTCGGCGTCGAAGCGGTGGGGGTCCCGGCCGGTGCGGTGCTGGGGCTCGATGCCGAGGAGGGTGTGCAGACCGGTGACCAGCTGCCCGTCCTCGGCGTAGCGGAAGTCCACCAGGGGCTTCTCGTTGGCGTGCAGGGACAGCGCCACCGTCCCCGCCGAGAGCTCACCGAGCAGGCCGTCGTCCTCGACGCACAGCCAACTGCCGTGCTCCCAGACCCACGCCCACGCCCCGTACCGGCCGGCGGTCACCACATAGGCGTCGTCCTCGTAGAGGAGGTCGTCGAACTCGTCCCTGAACTCCTCCTGGGTGCGCTCGGCCAGCGTGTCGGGGTCCGCGCCCATCCGCTCCAGGAGCCCGCGCGCGGTGAGGTCACGGGCGAAGGTGACGCTCAGCAGCGGCAGGTCCGTCCCGTACATCCAACTCAGGCCACTCATCCGTAGTCCCTCCGTGCAGCGGTCGGCTCTCCCCGCGAGGCTAGATGGCGGGTACGACAGTCCGGCCCCTGCCGGGTCGGGGCACGGGCCGCACGCCGTGTCGTCCGGGTACCGCCCGACCCCGTTCGTTCCCACTCTCGTCGGCCCTCCCACGGACAACGGACAGCGGACAGGGGACAACGGACAGCAGCGCCCACGCCCGACGTCGCCCACCCCACCACCGTCGGGTGGGCCGACGCGGCGGTCAGGCCCGGTCGACGAGGAGGGCGGTTCCGTCGAGGATGCGGTTCAGGCCGAAGTCCAGCGGGTCCTCGACCCGGGGGGCGAAGGCTCCGGCCGCGATGGCGGCGGCGAGGGCGGGGTAGCGGTGGGCGTGGCGGTCGAGGGTGTCGGCGGCGAGGCGGTTCCACTCCTGCTCCCCCTCCTCGTCGCGGTCGACGAGTTGCTGGGCGAGGTTGCGGATGTGGCCGATGACCAGGAGGACGGTGTCGTGCTGCTGGGCGGCGGACAGTCCGGTCGGGGCCAGCACGGCCAGGGCGGCGTCGAGCCAGGCCAGTTGGTTGGGGCCCATGAGCTGGCGGCGCATGGCGGTGGCGGTCAGGATCCAGGGATGGCGGCGGTAGAGCGCCCAGCACTGGCGGGCCCACTCGGTGAGCCCGGGGCGCCAGCCGGCGGACGCGGCGACGGCCTCGGACGGTACGCCGAGGGCGGAGTCCACCATCAGGTCGACCAGTTCGGCCTTGCCGGGGAAGTACCGGTACAACGCCATGGTGGTGACGCCGAGTTCGGCGGCGACACGCTGCATGGAGACCGCGTCCAGGCCTTCGGCGTCGGCGACCTCGATGGCGCCGGCCACGATCCGCCCGGCGGTCAGTGACGGCTTCGGCCCGCGCCGGGGCTGGTCCTGCTCATTCCACAGCAGCGCCAGGCTCACCTTCGGGTCGCGCTTCTTCTCCCTGCCGGCGGCCATACGGGCTCCTCACTGCGTGCGACCGGTCGACCGGCCGCTCCCTCTCGTCGGCGGCCGCCGCTTCTCGTTGACGACGTCTCAGAACTGTGTATAACATAAACTCAATTGCTTATTCGATACACAGTTCAGGGGAGCCAGCCATGCTCGACACCGTTCTCATCGCCACCGCGGTCGCCACCGCCGTCGCCGCCACACCCGTCGCCCTCCTCCTCGGCCACCGCCGGATCAGGCAGGCCGCGAACGCCCGGCTGATGCGGATCACCGCCTCCGACGGCGTCGACGAGCAGGAGTTCGTCCGCATCGGCGGGATCGAGCAGTGGATCTCCATCCGAGGCGAGGACCTGGCCAACCCGGTGATCCTGGAGATCCACGGCGGGCCCGGCGCCTCCAACGCGATCTACGGGCCCCGTACCCGGGCCTGGGAGAAGCACTTCACGATCGTCCGCTGGGACATGCGCGGCACCGGCAAGACCCTCGGCCGCTCCGGCGCCGACCACCAAGGCGAACTCGGCTTCGCCCGGATGTACCAGGACGCCGTCGAGGTCACCGACTTCGTGCGCGCCCGGCTCGGCGTCGACCGGGTCGTCCTGGTCGCCAACTCCTTCGGCAGCGCCTTCGGACTGCGCCTGGCCCGCCAGTACCCCGACCGCTATTGCGCCTACGTCGGCACGGACCAGAAGATCCACGACGCCGACGGTGACGACGCCGACCACCTCGCCCTGCTGGCCCGGCTGCGCGCCGCGGGCAAGCGCAAGGAGCTCGCCGCCGTCGGGGCGATCGACCGTGACCGCCGGACGTGGACCGCCGAGCAGTACGGCACCTACGCGAAGATCGCCGCCACCACCGACCCGCTGACCTTCAGCACCATGAAGTCCGTGGTCATGAAGTCGCTCTGGTTCTCCCCGCTGCACTCGCTGAGCGAACTCGGCACCCTCGGCAAGGGGATGAAGCTCTCCGAGCAGATCCTCCCCGACACCGCCGGCTTCGACGACCGGGCCGACGGCACCTGCTTCGAGCTGCCGTTCTTCGTCTTCCAGGGCGACCAGGACGTGCTCAACCCGACCGACCGCGCCCGGTGCTTCCTCAACGACGTGCAGGCGCCGGTCAAGGAGTTCGCCCTGATCAGGGACGCCGGCCACTTCGCGTCCTTCCGCCACCCCGACCAGTTCCTGCACCTGATGCTCACCAAGGTCCGGCCGGTCGTCGCCACCGCCGGGCTCCACGCCGCGGGCCGGTGAGGCAGCCGGGGAGACGGGTCTTCCGCGCGCACTCGGGTGCGGGCCCGCGACAGCTTCTATGATCTTCGGCATGGCAACCCGACTTGTGCAGATCAACATGAAGGCCCGGGACGACTCCGCGCTCGGCCGGTTCTGGGCGGAGGCGCTCGGCTGGGGCCTCGACAGCGAGGGGCCCGGCGTGACCAACCTCGAACCCGTCGGCTTCAGCTACCCCGACCCCACGGCAGTCTGCATCGACCTCATTGCCCGGCCGGAACCCAAGACGGTCAAGAATCGGGTGCACCTCGACCTGGCCACCACCTCGACGGCCCATCAGACGGAGCTGGTCGCACGGCTGCGGGACCTCGGCGCGACGCTCGCCGACGTCGGCCAGGGCGACGTCCCCTGGACCGTCATGGCCGACCCGGAGGGCAACGAGTTCTGCGTCCTGGAGCCCCGCCCGGTCTACCAGGACACCGGGCCGATCGCCGCGGTGGTGGTCGACTGCGCCGACCCGCGGGCGATGGCCCGGTTCTGGGGCGAGGCGATGGACTGGACGCTGCACGAGGTCACCGACGACTACGCGACCATGCGCTCCGCCGCAGGCGTCGGCCCCTACCTGGAGTTCATCCGCACCCCCGACACGAAGAGCGGGTGGAACCGCGTCCACCTCGACCTCCGCCCCTACCGCGGTGACGACCACGCGGCGGAGGCGGACCGGCTGCGCGCCCTGGGCGCCACCGACCCCGGTATCGACCAGTCCGAGATCCACTGGACGATCCTGGTCGACCCGGAAGGCAACGAGTTCTGTCTCCTCAGCCCCGGCTGACTCCGGCCGAGGCCCGACCGGCTCCGACCGGCTCCGACCGGCCCGGAGAGCGTGGGCGTCCGCCGCACCCGGGTGGCGGACGCCGGCAGGACCGGGGACCGGCCGGCGCCGGGCCGACGCGGCCTCGCCCGCGCGAGGGGCGGGCGCCGCTCCACCCGATCGCCGAGGCCCTGCTGCGCGGGGCGGCGGCGGAGCAGGCTAGTTTACTCGGGTGAGTCTCCTCGATGATGTGGCCGAGCACGACAACTGGCGATGCTGGGTGTGCGACGAACCGGTCGACCCCGACAAGTCGGTGAACGACCCGCGCGGGCCCAGCGTTGACAGCCGGACCGCCGACCGGAAGGCCAAGGTCGCCGAGCGGCTCGCGCACCGCGGGTGCAACTCCCGCAAGGGCGCGGTCAAGGTGGTCATCGCCTGGCCGGACCGCCTGTACGTGGTCGAGCCCGCGCCGCTGACCGCCGTGGCCGCGAGGCTGGAGCGCAAGGGCGGCCGCGAGATGGTGGGCCGCTGCCCGACCAGGCAGGACGCCCAGGAAGCCGCGGACTGGCTGGTGGACCGGTTCTCCCGGCTGGTACCGGACCTGCCGGTGACCGCCCACATCGAGCCGGGCGGCGGCCAGTTCCTCGTCACCCTGGCCACCGGCCGCCGCTGACCGGGGATCACCGGCACGAGCGTCACAGGCCGCCGCTGACCGGGGATCACCGGCACGAGCGTCACAGGCCGAACCGGCGCCCGGGTGGGGCCCGTCCGGACGGTCCGGCGGCTCAGGCCGTCCGGGCCGCCTTGAGCACCTGGGCCGACGTGCCCACGCCGCCCTGCGAGTAGCCGGCGATCAACAGGCGCAGCGCCCGCTCGGTCGCCCCGTCCGCCGGGGTGAGCACCATCAGCCGCCGTCCCGGCTCCCGGGGCGGCGCCGACCACGACGGTGGCACGGAGCACCGGGAGCCGCTTCCACACCGGGAGCCGCGTCTAGAGGAGGCCCAGGTGGGGCTCGACGCCGGCCCCGTCGCAGCTGGCGTCCCACAGGCGCCCGGCGACGGCCGGATCGGTCATGTGGGCCCGCGCGGGCTCCAGCCGCGGCGCGCCGCGCAGGCCGAAGGCCCTGGGGCCCCACAGCTGCCCGCCCCGCACCCGCGGGTCCAGGACCGCCCGAACGATCGGCCACGCCCCGGCGTCCTTGCCCTGGAGCAGCAGCCCGGCGGGCACCGCGCGCAGCCGGGTGCCCCGGGACGCCGCGTGCACCCCCGGGCGGCTCGGGGTCAGGGAGTCCAGGGCGCCGCCGGGGTGGGCCACCACGCTGAGCAGGGTGCTGCCGCGGGCGCGCAGGCGCCGGTCCAGCTCGAAGGCGAAGGACATCTGCGCCAGCTTCGACCGGCCGTAGGTGCGCCCGGGGCGGTAGTCCCGGAGCGACTGGAGGTCGTCCGGGTCCAGCCGCTCGGAGCGCGCCGCGAAGCTCCCCACCGTGACGATCCGGGCGGCCGGCGCCGCGGCCAGCAGGGGCGCCAGCGCCCGGGTCAGCGCGACGTGGCCGAGGTGGTTGACCCCGAACATCAGCTCGTGACCGTCCTCCGTCGTCCGCCGCGGCGGGTCGTCGAGCGCGACACCGGCGTTGTGGACCACCGCGTCGAGGCGGTCGAGCCCGAGGCCGTCCGCGACACCGCGCACGGACGCCAGGTCGGCGAGGTCCAGCGGAAGGTGGCGCAGCCGGGCACCGGGAACGCGCGACCGGATCGCCGCCATGGCGGCACCCGCCCTCCCCCGGTCCCGGCAGCCGAGCACCACGACGGCCCCGGTCGCGGCGAGCTGCTCCGCGACGAAGTAGCCGATCCCGGCGTTGCCTCCGGTGACCAGGAAGGACTTGCCGGCGGCGGACGGCAACCGGTGGACGTCCCACGGCGGGCTCAGGGGTGCGGGGGTCATGACGAGCGGCTCCTTCGACTGGGGGAGGTGTGCGGACGGCGGCGCCGACCTGACCCATCACACAGCGGCCGACTCACCGATCACTGATAGATCGCCGTCATCACCGACAACCCCCCGTCACCTCCCCGAACGCACCGCCGGGCACGGTGCCTCGGCCGGCGGTCGATCACCGCTCGGAGGCGGCTGATCCCCCGGCCGCCCCCACCGCGGCCGCAAGGCCGCGAGGCCGCGAGGCCGCGAGGCCGTCGGTCACGACTCGCTGGGAGCGTCCTCGCCGCCGGTGCGGGCGGCGGCGAATCGCCATGCCTCGATGTCGCGGTAGCGGATCGGTCCGGGGCCGCGGCCGATGTTGCTGCCGACGAGGTGGAGGCGTTCGGTCCGCCAGGACCGGCCCACGAACCCGGCGAGTCCGGCCGCGGCCTGCGGCACGCTGGTGGGGTCGTCGCGGCGGGACCGTGCCAGCGTCAGATGGGGACGCAGGGGGCGTTCCGTGAACGCGATCCCGCAGGACCTGATCACGCTCCGGACGTCGGCGGCGAGCAGGTGCAGTCCGTCCAGGTCGCCGTCGATCCCGCTCCACAGCAGGCGCTGGTCGAAGTGGCCGCCGCCCCGCAGGCCCAGGCGCAGAGCCGGGCGGGACGCGGCCTGGCCGGCCAGTGCCGACCGCAGCAGCGGCACCGCCGTGGCGGGCAGTTCGCCGAGGAAGGCCAGGGTGATGTGCCAGTCCTCGATCCGGTTCCACCGCAGCCGCGGGTACCCGGCGTAGGCGGGTCGCAGGGCCCGGGCCAGTTCGTCCTTGGCATCGTCGGGCGGGGCCAGCGCCACGAAGACGCGCAGGGTCGAGGGCTCGGGTCGATCGTCCACGAGGTGGCAGGCTAGCCGAGGCCGGTCGGCCCGCGCGCGCCGGGGGCGAGGGTGCGTGGCGGGACGGGCGCGGCTCGGGCGTTCGCGTCACCGGGCCGGTCGTGACCCCGCCGGACGAGACGAAGCCGGTCAGCCTCACCCGGCCGGGCACCGGCGCCCTGCCCGTCACGGACGGCGGCGGCTCCCCGGTGGAGGTCGGCCCGATCGGTGCGCCGGCCGGCCCGCGTCCGGGGCCGACCGGGGTCACGGCTCCACGTAACCTCTTCCTGTGCCCGACTCCCGCCTGCTTCGCGTCGCCGTCCTCGTCCTGGAGGGCGCGAAACCGCTCGATGTCGGCATTCCCGCCCAGGTCTTCACGACCCGCGCGAGCATGCCGTACGAGGTGCGGGTGTGCGGGGCCGCGCCCGGTCCGGTGACCGGCGGCGACGGGCTGTCGTACCTCGTCGCCCACGGCCTCGACGCGCTGGCGTGGGCCGACATCGTCTTCGTCCCCGGGTACCGGTTCCCGGGCCGCGACGACCCGCCGCGGGCCGTCGTGGACGCGCTGATCGCCGCCCATCACCGGGGCGCGCGGCTCGCCGCCATCTCGACGGGCGCCTTCGCGCTCGCCGCCACGGGCCTGCTCGACGGCAAGCGCGCCACGACGCACTGGCACTACGCGCGGGCTCTCGCGGCGAAGCACCCGCTCGTCCAGGTCGACGAGAACGTCCTGTTCGTCGACGAGGGCAGCGTCCTGACGTCCGCCGGCGCGGCCTCGGGCATCGACCTGTGCCTGCACATCCTGCGCGGCGACCTCGGGGTGGCCGCGTCGAACCACGCGGCCCGGCGCCTGGTCGCCGCCCCCTACCGCAGCGGCGGCCAGGCGCAGTACGTGCCGCGCAGCGTGCCCGAGCCGCTCGGCGAGCGGTTCGCCGCCACCCGCGAGTGGGCACTGCACCGGCTCGGCGAGCCCCTCACCCTCGAACTGCTCGCCCGGCACGCCGCGGTGTCGCCGCGCACCTTCTCGCGGCGCTTCGTCGACGACACGGGGTACACGCCGATGGAGTGGGTCATGCGGGCCCGCCTCGACCGGGCCCGCGAGCTGCTGGAACGCTCCGAGCGGCACATCGAGCAGATCGCCGCCGACGTCGGTCTGGGCACCGGTGCCAATCTGCGGCTGCACTTCCGTCGCATCCTCGGCACGACGCCGAGCGAGTACCGGCGCACCTTCACGGCCCAGCAGTCCTAGGAGCAGCCCGGGCCGTTCCACGCGGGGTGTTCCGGGTCTACGGCGCCCCGGCCGGGGGCGGGCCGGAGGCTCCGACGGCCTGGGCGCAACGCGTGGCGAGGTGCGCGAGCGCGCTCCCGTGTCCGGGCGGGCCGACGACCTCGATGTCGGCGTCGAAGCTGCCCAGGGCGGCGGCCGGGCCGGTCCAGGACCAGGATCCGAGGACGAGTCGGCAGCGGTCGGGGCCGAGCGCTTCGACGATCCCGTCCCGGATGAAGCCGGCGACGGTGGGGGCGGGGAGGCCGAGCACGACCTCGCCTCGTCGCCTTCCTGGACGACGGCCGGGGGCCGGCTCGGGTCACCTTCGAGGACGGGTGGGCTGGCGTGATCCTTTTGAACCGTGGCAATCACGCCGCTGTCGTGAGCGGGCGCCGTGCGCGAGATTTGGTGGTGAACCGAAGGGACACCACTCATGACGCGCATCGCCATCAACGGATTCGGCCGCATCGGACGCAATGTGCTGCGTGCGCTGCTGGAACGTGACAGCGACCTGGACATCATCGCGGTCAACGACCTCACGGAGCCCGCCATCCTGGCGCGGCTGCTCGCCTACGACACGACGGCCGGCCGGCTCGGCCGCCCGGTGACCGTCGACGGGAACGCCCTCGTCGTCGACGGCCGTCGCATCACGGTGCTCGCCGAGCGTGAACCCGCGCAGCTGCCGTGGGCCGAGCTCGGCGTGGACATCGTGCTGGAGGCGACCGGTCGCTTCACCTCGGCCGGGGCCGCCCGCGCCCACCTCGCCGCCGGCGCGAAGAAGGTCCTGGTCAGCGCACCGTCGGACGGTGCCGATGTGACGCTGGCGTACGGGGTCAACACCGACGCCTACGACCCGGCCGCGCACACGATCGTCTCGAACGCCTCCTGCACGACCAACGCCCTCGCGCCACTGGCCGCGGTGCTCGACGACCTCGCCGGCATCGAGCACGGCTTCATGACGACGGTGCACGCCTACACGCAGGAGCAGAACCTGCAGGACGGCCCGCACCGCGACGCCCGCCGGGCCCGTGCCGCCGCCGTCAACATCGTGCCGACCACGACCGGCGCCGCCAAGGCGATCGGCCTCGTGCTGCCGAACCTCGACGGCAAGCTGTCGGGCGACTCGATCCGCGTGCCGGTGCCGGTGGGCTCGATCGTCGAGCTCAACACCACCGTCACCCGCGACGTGACGCGCGACGAGGTCCTCGCCGCGTACCGCGCCGCGGCGCAGGGGCCGCTCGCCGGCATCCTCGAGTACTCGGACGACCCGCTCGTGTCGTCCGACATCACGGGCAATCCGGCCTCGTCCATCTTCGACTCGGCCCTGACCCGCGTCGACGGCCGGCACGTCAAGGTGGTCGCCTGGTACGACAACGAGTGGGGCTTCTCCAACCGCGTGATCGACACGCTCCAGCTCCTCGCCGCCAACTGACGGCGGGTCAGCCACCGTGGAACGCTCGACCGGGATCTCCCGGTCGAGCGTTCCGCACGCGCGCACCCGACAAGCAGCGGACGAACGGGCCGGCCCCGCTCAGTAGGTGAAGTGGGTCGAGTGCCCGGTGGATGTTCCGCCCGCCCGGTCCGGTGTCAACCCGTCGGTGGTCGTCGGGGGTTGCGGATCACCCCGCAGGGATCGGGCCGAGGTAGGTGCCGCCGGAGACGTCGAGGGTCTGGCCGGTCATCCAGCGGCCCCGCGGCCCCGCCAGGAAGCCCACCACATCGGCGACGTCCTCCGGTTCGCCGATCCGTCCGAGCGCGGTGATCGACTCCAGTCCGGCCACCGCCTCGGGAGCGCCCGTCCACCCGGCGGTCATGTCGGTCAGCACCACCCCGGGTTCGACCGTGTTCACGGTGATCCCGCGCCGGCCGAACTCGTTGGCGAGCGACGGGCCGAGAGCGGCCAGCGCCGCCTTGGTCACGGTGTAGCCGATCTGGAGGGGGCTCGCGATCCGGGTGGCCGCCGAACCCACGTTGACGATCCGGCCGCCGTCCCGCAGCAGGGGCAGCGCCCGCTGGATCACGAAGATCGGCGTGCGCACGTTGACCGCGAGCAGCCGGTCCAGCTCCTCCTCGGTGAGCTGCCCGATCGAACTGGCCGAGTGGACACCCGCGTTGTTGACCAGGATGTCCAGACCGTCGGCGCCGTGCTCGGCCAGCCCGGCGGTCAGTCCCTCGAACAGCCGGTCCACCGCGCCGCTTTCGCCGAACCCGGCCCGCACCGCGAACGCCACACCGCCGGCCTCGGCGATGAGCGCCACCGTCTCGTCGGCGGCCGCTCGGTTCGCACCGTAGTGAACCGCGACCAACGCCCCCTCGGCGGCGAGCCGTCGGGCGACGGCGCGCCCGATCCCGCGCGAGCCGCCCGTCACCAGGGCGGCCTTGCCGTCCAGTTCCCCCACGTCGTCTCCCCCGTCGGCGTCCCGGCCGGAACCGGGGCCGGTCTCGAAGCAAGGTCCGGAGTTCCGCCCCCGTCGAAGGGGCGAAGATGTCCGGGATCGGCTCGTGCCGACCGATGGGCCCACCCTCTGGACCGCACTGTACGGGAGGTTCGAGGACGAAGTCCGGGGAACGCGGAGGCCGGGCCACCCGACGGCGGGGGCGGGCTGTCCGCAGCGGTGGCTCCGGACGCACCGGCGATGGTGCCCCACGGGTCGGCCGGAGTCCCGGGCCGAGGTCCCGGGCCGGAGTCACGGGCGGAAGTCACGGGCGGAAGTCACGGGCCGAGGTCCCGGGCCGGAGTCACGGGCCGAACCCGCAGGCCATAGTCACGGCCTGAGACCCTCGGGCGGCCGGTCCCGGACCCACCCGACCAGGTCCTCCCCACCGGCTCCGAAGGGTGACCGGCACCGACCCGGCGGTGGGCCGAACGGGTGAACCGCAGGCTTCCCCGCCGCCGACCACCCGCCACCCACCGTATCGCCACCAGCACGGGTACCCCCCGTTCCCGGGGCCCGCTCGCCGACATCGGCAACGCTCCGTCGCCACCACGGCCGCAGCCCCATCCAGGCGGTGGCGCAAGCGGGTTCATGAGGCCGGTGACGCTGAGCGAACGTCATGTGGGAGGCCGTTTCGGCCCGGCCCCGATGGCAAGGCGCTCCTCAGACCAATGGAGGAGGCGTAACTGATGATCACCGAACAGCAGATCCGTACCGTCCTCGACCACCCGGTCCACGATGCCGACGGCCACCGCATCGGCAAGGCCGACCACCTGTTCCTCGACGACATGACGGGCAAGCCGGAGTGGGTGAGCGTCAAGACCGGATGGTTCGGGACGAGCGAGTCGTTCGTCCCGATCCGCGATGCCCGGATCGTCGACGACCACCTCGAAGTGCCCTACCCGAAGGCCACCGTCAAGGACGCGCCCAACGTCGACGTCGACGGCGGCAACCACCTCTCCGCCCAGGAGGAGCACCGTCTGTACGACCACTACGGCATCGCCTGGGACAACGCCTGGCACGAGGCCAACCAGCCCGGCGACGGCGGGTGGGCCCACTCCGGGGACGGGACCGCGGCCACCGGCGCGGCAGGCGCTGCCGCCGCCACCGCGGGTACGGGCGCCCGGGCGGGCACCGCGGCCGACCAGGACGACGCGATGACCCGCTCCGAGGAACGGATGACCGTCGGGACCGAACGCCACGAGGCCGGCCGCGCCCGCCTGCGCAAGTACGTCGTGGAGGAGGAGCAGCAGCGGACCGTACCGGTGCGCCACGAGGAGGTCCGCGTCGAACGCGAGCCGATCACCGAGGCCAACCGGGACGCCGCACTCGCCGGTGAGCCCATCGGCGAAGCCGAGCACGAAGTCGTGCTGCACGAGGAACGGCCGGTGGTCCGGACCGAGGCCGTGCCGGTGGAACGGGTGCGGCTGACCACCGAGGAACTCGTCGAGCAGGAGACCGTCACCGGCACGGTCCGCAAGGAGCGGATCGAGGCGGAGCTGCCCGAGGACCCGCCCGCGACGGGCAAGGACCGGCGCCGCTGAGCCACCCGCGCCGATGAGCGCGGTACCGCCGTCCCGACGGGCACATGAGCAGAACGCGCGGGCGGGCACGGCCGGGGTCCTGGTGACCCCGGCCGTGGGCGCCCGCCCACCCCCCCCCCGGGCCGCGGCGGGGCCGCGCGGGGGGCGGGGGCCCCAAACAACCCCGGGTGGGGGTTCCCGCGCGCTAGGGGCGGGGGTGGCACTTTTTTGCGGTGTCGTATAAAAAAA
>NZ_JBHWUI010000044.1:0-54302 GCF_042737525.1 Kitasatospora sp. NPDC059973
CCGTCGTGCCGGGGACGGCCAGCGCCAGGGCCGAGAGGACGGCGAGGGCGGCGGCCGGGCGACCGAGCCGCCGGGATATCAGGGGTGACACGTGTGTCCTCCGATCGGCCCGTGCGTGAGGGGTTCGCACGGAGTTTGAACGCAACATGCCAGATCAGTGAGCACTTGGGGAAGGCTTTACGCGTGACGGCTTGTCACAAGCGTGTCAACTTTTGATGTCGCCCCGGGGCCGCCGCCCGCGCCCGCGTCGCCCGGCGCCCCCGGCGCCGGGCTCGTTCGTGCACGAGCCCGACTCCCCCCGCCCCCACGGCCGTTCACCCACGGAGCCGCGCGGTCACCACCCCCAGCACCGCGTCCCGCTGTTCGGCCAAGTAGAAGTGGCCGCCCGGGAACACCTCCAGCTCGAAGGCGCCGGTGGTGTGGCGGGCCCAGCCGCCGGCCTCGTCCAGCGAGACCCGCGGATCCGCGTCCCCGGTCAGCGCGGTCACCGGCTGCGACACCACGGCGTCCGGCGCGCACCGGTACGTCTCGATCGCGGTGTAGTCGCTGCGCAGCGCCGGCAGGATGACGGCCCGCAGCTCCGGGTCGGCGAGGACCCGTGCGTCGGTGCCGCCGAGCTCGGACACCTCGGCGAGCAGCTCGTCGTCCGGGAGCCGGTACACCGCCGACTCCCGGGGCCGGGAGGGCGCGCGACTGCCGGAGACGAACAGCCGGGCCGGGCCGGCCCCGCCGTCCGCCTCGAAGCGGCGCGCCACCTCGAAGCAGACGGCCGCGCCCATGCTGTGCCCGAAGAAGGTCAGCGGCAGGTCGGTCCAGGGCAGCAGTGCCTCGTACACCCGGTCGGCGAGGCCGGTGACGGAGTCGATCCCGGGCTCGCCGAAGCGGTCCTGCCGGCCGGGGTACTGGACGGCGAGCACGTCGGCGTACGGCGCGAGGGCGGTCGCGTAGTCGAGGAAGTAGCTCGCCGACCCGCCCGCGTGCGGGAAGCAGACGACCCGGGCGGGCGCCGTGTCGTGGGAGTGGAACCGGCGGAACCACGGGCTCTCGGTGGCGGTACTGCGGGCCATGGGGGACGACCTCCCTGAAGACGGGTCAGCTGCTGCGCTACCTCCCCAGTGTCCCCTGCCGCCCCACCGCGCACCACGGGCCACCCGGCACCGCGACCGGCCCGCCGCCGCGGCGGAGCCGCGCTACCGGGCCGGCTCGGCCGGGCCGAAGCGGACGGCCGCGGCGCGTTCCCGGGAGACCCGGTCCAGCAGCAGCACCGAGGCGGCCTCCGGGGTGGGCGTGCCGGCCGCGCCCGCGGCGTGCCGGGTGAACGCCGCCAGCAGCCGGTCGAGGCCCCGGCGGTGGCGGGCGAAGGCCCGGCGCGGGGCCCAGCGCCCGCGCTCCCGCTGACCGTCGAGCGCGGTGACGGCGCCGACGTCCAGCAGGACGAGGTGCAGTTCACGGCCTTGGCGGGCGGCGACGCCGGACAGCCAGCGGCGCATCCAGGCCCGGCTGCCGCAGTCGTGCACCAGCAGCGGACCGCCCCGGCGGACGGAGGCGCGCAGCAGGCGGAAGTGCTCGATCCGGGCCCACGGCCGGTAGACCGCGTACGGCAGGGCGGCCGGCATCACCGCCGCACAGGCCTCGTGCACGGCCCGGGGGTCGACGGTGGCGGCCGCCCGGCTCCGGGCCGACCAGCGGCGCAGCAGGGTGCTCTTGCCGCTGCCGGGGAGTCCGGAGACCACCACGACCGCGCCCGGCGGGTAGCGGACGGTGAAGGACTCACCGGCCGCGCCCCTGAGGTCGACCAGGCCCCGCGGTTCCATCGCTGTCTGCGCCCCCTGCCGTACTGCGGTCCGCCCGCCCGGCGTGGTCGGCCTGTCCATGGTGCTCACTCATCCCCGTCGGTGCCCGGCCTGGAACGATAACAACACCGACCGCCCTCCGGACCGCACGGTCCCCGGCCCGGCCCCCGGGACCGTTCCCAGGCCTGCTCCCCCGGCCCGGCCGCCGGACGGCGGGGTGATGTGATGGACTGTCAGATCGGACGCGGGTATCGGGAGTCGGGAGACGGCGCGTGACGAGGACGCGGACGGCGGGGCCGGCGGCGGTCACCGGGACGGCCACGCACACCGGGCTGGTCCTCGACGGGCTGGCCCGCGATCCGGCCCGGATCGCGCTGCGGTACGGGGAGTCGTCGCTGACGGCGCAGGAGTGCCTGGACGACGTGCACCGGTTCGCCCACGCGCTGGCCGGCGCCGGTCTCGGGCGCGGCGACGGCGTCACCGTGCTGGCCGGGAACCGGCCGGAGGCGGTGCTGGTGCGCCTGGCGGCGAACCTGATCGGCTGCCGGGTCGCGATGCTGCCCACCGACCGGTCGGTGGCGGACCAGGTCGCGATGGCCGAGGAGGCGCGGACCGCCGCCTTCGTCTTCGCCCCGGAGCGGTTCACCGCGGCCGCGCGCCAGCTCGCCGGGGCGCTCCCCGCCGTGCTGTCGCTGGCCCTCGGCCCCACCCCGGTCGGGGCGGACCTCACCGCCCTGGCCGCGCCGCTCCCGCCCGTCCCGCCGGCACCCCGCTGGCGGCCGGACGACGTGATGGCGATCCGGTTCACCGGCGGCTCGACCGGACGGCCGAAGGGGGTGCTGCGCCGCTTCGCCCGGCCGCCCCGGCCGGAGCTGGTGGCGGCGTCCACCTTCCTGCTCTGCACGGCCCTGTGCCACGGCGGCGGCACCACGGCCGACCTGGCCCTCGCGGCGGGCGGCACGGTGGTGCTCCAGGACGGCTTCGAGGCCGAGGCGGTCCTGGCGGCCGTCGAGCGGTACCGGGTGTCTCGGGTGTACCTGCCGCCGCACCTGCTCTACCGGGTGCTCGACCACCCCGCACTCGCCCGGACCGACACCGGCAGCCTGCGCCGGGTGACGTACACCGGGTCCCCGGCCGCCCCGGAACGGCTGGCGGAGGCGACCCGCCGGATCGGCCGGGTGCTGCACCAGACGTACAGCCTGACGGAGTGCGGACCGGTCACCCGGCTCACCCCGGACGAGCACCTGGATCCGAGGCTGCTGACCACCGCCGGGCGGCCGCTCCCGGACACCGAGGTCCGGATCGTGGACGAGGCGGGCGTGCCGCTGCCGGTCGGCCGGACCGGGGAGATCTGCGTGCGGACGCCGACGGTGATGTCCGGCTACTGGCGCGAACCGGCCCTGACGGCCCGAGTGCTGCGCGGCGGCTGGCTGCACACCGGGGACCTGGGCAGCCTGGACGCGGCCGGGTACCTGACGGTGGCCGGGCGGCGGCGGCCGATGGCGATCGTGGACGCGCACAACGTCTTCCCGCGCGATGTCGAGCGGCCGCTGCTGGCGCATCCGGCGGTGCGGGAGGCGGTGATGTTCGCGACCACCGGTCCGGACCGGCTGGAGCGGGTGCACGCCGCGGTCACCACCCGGCCCGGGGCCGGGGTGACGGCGCGGCAGCTGCACCGGTGGGTGCGCGAGCGCGGCGGCCCGCTCGGTGCTCCGTCGACGATCCTGGTGCTGCCGGAGCTTCCGCTGAGCGCGACCGGGAAGCCGGACGTCGACGCCCTGCGGACCCTGCTGGCGCAGGCGGGACCGGAGGAGGGACCGGAGACCCCGGGGGCGGACGGCGGGGTCTCGGGCGGCGGGGCCACGGACGGCGGGGCCACGGACGGCTGACGGGATCGCGGGGGCGGGGGCACGGACGGCGGGGGCACGGGAGGCCGACGGGGGCGCGCAAAGGCTCCGGGGGCGCGCGTCAAGGAGCACCGCGCGCCACCGACGCTTCGAGTGCCCGCGCGTGCTCCCGGTGCTGCGGCGGATGTCCCACGGAACCGCCCGTGGACACTCGATCCTACGGCGCGTCCTGCCGATATCCCCGGCACAACTCCCTTCGCACCGCCCACCGGAGGCATCTGCCGTGACCTGGCTCCGCGTCCTCACCGCGCTCGGCATCCTCACCGTGGCGGCCAGCGCCGTACTCGTCTTCGCGCTCTGCACCGCCGCCGCCCGGGGCGACCGCGGCAGGCGCGGCGAGCCGGAGCGGGACCTCCGCTCCGAGGCCGAGCGCAGCGGGCTGATCCGACGCATCGGCGACGACGGCTGAGCCTGCCCCGGAAGCCCCAGCACCTCTGATCAGCAGGGCTGTTGCCGGGGAGCGGGGGTGGTAGGTGGGCGGGCAGCGGGTAGCGGCTTCGGGCCAACCGGTCGCGGGCACGCTATCGACGCCAGGACACAAGGTGTCCTAGGGTGAACGACGTGTTCTCACCCGTCGCTCCCGGCGGGCGGCACCGCGGCCACGCCTGCCCAACGGCCCCGCCGCGCCCGGGCGTTCCCCTACGAAGGAGAAGCACAGCCGATGGCAGAGACCCTCACCGCCACCAAGGCGGAGCTGGTGGACCTCGCCCACCGCAGAATGCAGAGCGCCATCCCCGACAACGGCTGGACCACCCGGCAGAAGCTCGCGCTCACCTGCCGGATCCTGTTCGACGCCGGACACGACTCCGGCCTGGCCGGCCAGATCACCGCCCGCGCCGAGGAACCCGGCACCTACTACACCCAGCGGCTCGGCCTGGGCTTCGACGAGATCACCGAGTCCAACCTGCTGCTGGTGGACGAGGACCTCAACGTCCTGGCGGGCGAGGGGATGGCCAACCCCGCCAACCGCTTCCACAGCTGGGTCTACCGGGCCCGCCCGGACGTCGAGTGCATCATCCACACCCACCCGCTGCACATCTCCGCGCTGTCGATGCTGGAGAAGCCGCTGATCGTCTCGCACATGGACCTCTGCCCGCTCTACGACGACTGCGCGTTCCTGGAGAAGTGGCCCGGCATCCCGGTCGGCAACGAGGAGGGCGAGATCATCACGGCCGCGCTCGGCGACAAGCGCGCCCTGCTCCTCGCCCACCACGGACAGCTGGTGGCCACCGGCACCGTCGAGGAGTCCTGCGTCCTCGCGGTGCTGTTCGAGCGGGCCGCCCGGCTCCAGCTGCTGGCCTCGGCCGCCGGACGGATCCAGGAGATCCCCGAGCTGCTGGCCCGCGAGGCACACGACTGGATCTCCACCCCCAAGCGCGGCCAGGCGTCCTTCGCCTACTACGCCCGCCGCGCCCTGCGCGCCGGCCACGGCGACGCACTCGACTCCCTCGCCCCGGAAGGCGGTCGCTGACATGGCCGGCCCGACCCTGGAAGGGATCATCGCCTACCCGGTGACCCCGTTCTCCCCCACCGACGGCGGTCTCGACACCGCACGCCTGGGCACCCTGATCGACCGGCTGGTCGAGGCCGGCTGCCACGCCGTCGCCCCGCTCGGCTCGACCGGGGAGAGCGCCTACCTCGACGACCAGGAGTGGTTCACCGCCGCCGAGGCCTCGGTGGCGGCGGTGGCCGGGCGGGTGCCCACCGTGGTGGGCATCGCCGACCTCACCACCCGCAAGGCCGTCCGCCGGGCCCGGTTCGCCGAACAGGTCGGCGCCGACGCCGTGATGGTCCTGCCGCTGTCGTACTGGAAGCTGGACGAACGCGAGATCGTCCGCCACTTCACCGAGGTCGCGGGCGCCGTATCCGTCCCTGTGATGATCTACAACAACCCGGCCACCAGCGGCGTCGACCTCTCCCCCGAGCTGATGGTCTCGCTGGTCGAACGGGTCGAGAACATCACCATGGTGAAGGAGAGCAGCGGCGACGTGCAGCGGATGCACCGGCTCAGCCAGCTCACCGGCGGCGAGCTGCCGTTCTTCAACGGCAGCAACCCGCTGGCCCTGGAGGCGTTCGCCGCCGGGGCCGCCGGCTGGTGCACCGCCGCGCCCTGCCTGATACCCGAGGCGGTGCTGGAACTCCACCGGGCGGTGCGGGTCGGCGACCTGGACGCCGCCCGGCAGTCCTTCTACCGCCAGCTGCCGCTCCTGCAGTTCATCCTGCGGGGCGGTCTGCCCACCACCGTGAAGGCCGGCCTGGCCCTGCGCGGGCTGGACGTCGGCGAGCCGCGCCAACCGCTGCTGCCGCTGGACGACGAACGCACCCGCCGCCTGGCCGAGTTGCTCGCAGCACTGGACTGACGAAGCGTCAGGGCAGGCTGGGCACCCGCTCCGACGGGCCGGCCGGATCGTCGTGGATCACCACGAGGATCGCGGCCGGCTCCGGACCGGTGCTCCGGCAGCGGTGCGGCAGCGCCGAGTTGAAGTAGACGCTGTCCCCCGGGGCGAGCCGGACCGTCCGCTCGGGGAACTCCAGCTCGACCGTCCCGGCGTGAACGAAGAAGAACTCCTCACCCGCGTGCGACTTGAAGGGCGAGTCGCCCAGCTCCAGCGGCGGGTACATCATGAACGGCACCATCCGCTTGCCGCTGAGACCGGTCGCGATGCCCTCGTAGTGCGGGGCGCCGGGGCCCGTGCCGTCGGCCATCGGCGTCCGCTCGCCGGCCCGGACCACCGTGATCAGCTCGGGCTCCACGTCCTCCGCGAACAGGCGGCCGACGTCGACCTTCAGCGCGTGCGCCAGCTTGAGCGCGGTCGAGATGGAGGGGTCGCTGAGCCCCCGCTCCACCTTGGAGAGGTAGCTCTTGGTCACCCCGACCTGGGCCGCCAGCGCCTCCAGGCTCAGCCGGTTCTGCTTCCTCAGCACTCTCACGCGGCTGCTCATGCGCTACCTCTCGCCCCGGAACGTCCGGTCCAGTATCCCATCGCGCCCGGCCCCGCCGCCCCGGGGCCGGGCGGCGGGTGCGGCCGGGCGGCGGGTGCGGCGCGTGCGGCCGGGCGGACGCGTCAGTGGCCCGCGATGTCGTCCGGGCGGACGGCGATGTGGTCGGCGCCCAGGTCCACCGCGACCCGGTGCTCCATCCCCAGCGCCTCCAGGAACTTGACCGGCAGCTGCACCCGGCCGGTCCGGTCCAGCATCACGTACTCGGTCTCGTTCACCGACTCCTCGCCGTACTCGTCGGTCACCGTCCGCCGCAGCACCTCACTGCTGGTACGGCCGTCCCGGATCGCGACCGTACGGCGCACCTCACCGGCGACCATCGGGTCGTGGGTGACGATGACGACGGTGGCACCCAGCTCGCGGTTGACCGTGCGGAAGGTCTCGAAGATCCCGGCCGCGGTCTCGGAGTCGAGCTCACCGGTCGGCTCGTCGGCGAGCAGGACGGGCGGGTTGTTGGCCATGCCGACGGCGATCGCCACCCGCTGCTGCTGGCCGCCGGAGAGCTCACCCGGGCGCCGGTGCGCGAGGTCGCCCAGGTCCATCGCCTCCAGGAGCTCGGCGACCCGGGCCGCCTGCTGGCGGGAGCGGGCCGCGCCGCCGCCGCGGCCCCGCAGCTGCATCGGCAGCGCGATGTTCTCCGCCGCGGTGAGGAACGGCAGCAGATTGCGGGCGGTCTGCTGCCAGATGAACCCCACCACCTCGCGCCGGTACCGCAGCCGCTCCCGCGCCGACATCTCCAGCAGGTCGCAGCCCGCCACGGTGGCCGTCCCCGCGGTCGGCACGTCCAGCCCCGCCAGGATCGTCAGCAGCGTCGACTTCCCGCTGCCCGACGCGCCCACCAGGGCCACCAGGTCGCCCTGACGGATCGTCAGCTCAAGCCCTTGGAGCGCCTGCACCTCCACGCCCTCGGCACTGAAGATCCGCACCAGGCGCTCGCAGACGATCGCCGCGTCCCCCGCGACCGCCCGCGGCGCCGAGGCCGCCAGCGCCCGCTCCCGCAACTCGTCGAGCGTCGGGCCCTCGACGACCGCCCCGCCCTCGGACACACTGCTCACCACTGATCTCCTGTCGCCGCTGCGCCTGGGTGCGCTCCTGGTCGCGATTGCCACGCGTTGGTTCCCCTGCCGAACGCCCGGCCGGGGGCCCCGCCAGCGCCGGACGCCCCGCTGCCGAACGCCCCGCCGCCGGCCGGTGGCCGCGCGGGCCGGGTGCCGGTCATCGCTGGTCCCCCGCCCGCAGTTCGGTGCTGATCTGGCGCCGGCCGGAGATCAGCGCCTCGGCCAGCACACCCGCGGTGACCAGCGCCGCCAGACCGAGGACCTGGAACAGCACCGGCAGCAGCGCCGGCCGCAGCCCGGTCGGAACCGGGGCGCCGACCAACGCGGACAGGTCGATCGCCGGACCGAGCAGGGCGACCGCGATCCACGCCACCACGCCGCCGCCGACGGCCGCGACCAGGGTCTGCGGCAGCGTCTCGGCCACGATCAACGCCAGCCCCTGCCGGGGCCGCAGCCCCATGGTGCGCAGCCGTGCCAGCACGGCCGCCCGCTCCGGAGCCGCCCGGAGCAGCGTCAGCAGGACGGCGAGCAGCGCGAACCCGGCGGCGCCGATCACCGCCGCCCAGAACAGCCGGGCCGCCGAGTGCTGCAACGGGTCGTTCGCCAGCTCGGCGGAGCGGGCGGCACTGGTGCGGACCAGGTACCCGGTCGGCACCGCGTCGGCGTCGGACTCGGCCGGTGCCTGGGCCGCCGGGGCGGTCCCGGACGGCGAAGGCGCCGCGGCCGGCCCGGGCGTCGACGCCGAGGCCGAGGCCGACACCGCGGCGCCCTCCGGGGAGCCGTCGCGCAGCTGCACCGGTGCCAGCTCGCGCATCAGCCCCTTCAGCTCCCGCTCGTCGATGTCGCCGGTGGCGAACCACAGGTTGGCACGCTTGAGTTCGGGAAAGCGCGCGGTCGAGGGGCCGGCCGGGAGCACCACGAAGCGTCGGGTGGAGCTCTCCAGTGCCGGGGTGCCGTCGAGGGTACCGGCCGACCTGGCGAGCAGCTCCCACCCGTTGGGCATCCGCAGCCGGTAGCCCCCGTCACCGATCCTCCGCGCGAGTTCGGTGCTGAACAGGGCCGGTACGGGGGTGTCGATCCCGCCGTCGTCACCCGCGAGGGCGGCCGGGTCGAAGGCGCCGCGACCGACGGCCCGGGACAGCTCGGCGTACGTCCGCGGGTCCACGACCAGGGTGCTGACCCGGATCGGCCCGGCGTCGCTGCCCAGCAGGAACACGTCGTTGTCCCACCACACGGCGGTGGCCGTCCGCACCCCGGGCAGCGCGCCGGCCGCCGTGAGGAAGCCGGGCGGGAGCACGGCGCCGGTCGGTGCCCCGACGACCGCGTCGCCACCGACCGCGCTCCGGACGGCCTGCGCCCGGCCGCGGTCGACGGCGTCCAGCACGGTGGCGCCGAAGCCGGCCGTCGTGACCGCCAGCATCAGCGCGAACACCGGCAGCACCGACGGGCGCGGTCGGCCGCCCGATCCCCGCGCGGCCCGCGCCAGGCCCAGGAAGCCGACCACCCCCGGACCCCGGCCCGCCGCTCGCGCCAACAGGCCCACCAGCACGGGCTGCACCCGGGCCAGCACCAGCCCACCCGTCAGCGCCAACAGCAACGGCGCCGCCACCAGCAACGGGTCCAGCCCGTCGCCGGGCGGCACCACACCCCGGCGCCGGACCTCCAGCACCGCCGCGACCGTCACCGCCCCGACCACCAGCTCACCCACCAGCCGGCGCCAGCCACCCGGCGCACGCCGCGCCGACCACAGCAGCGCCGCCTGGACCGGCAGACCCAGCGCCGCGAGCAGCAGCACCACCAGCGCCGCGACCATCGATCCCCACCACCGGGGGGTCGGCAGCCACCACCACACCAGTCCGGTCGCCACCACCGCGGCCGGCACCACGGTCACCGCGCCCTCGCCGAGCAACCGCCGTACCACCCCGCCCCGCGAACCGCCGCGGGCCTGCAGCAGCGCCAGCTCACCGTGCCGCCGGTCCCCGGCCAGCCCCGCCGCCAGGCAGAGCACCACCACGGCCACCCCGGCCAGCCCGGCCGGACCGACCGCCGCCAACGGCGCCGCCGCGTCCCGGCGGGCCACCGCCTGCCCGAACAGCTCGGGCAGCTCCGAGCCGACCCGCAGGTCCTCGCGGCCGGTCAGCGTGGTGAGGCGCAGCGCCGTGGAGCCGGCGAGGTAGGAGGAGATCTCCTCCTTGGTCCGGTCCAGCTGGTCGGCGCGCAGAGCGGCGGTGTCGACCGGCAGCCGCCAGAAGTCCGTCGCGCCGCCGCCCCACGGGGCGATCCGGTCCGTCGCGTCGGGGGAGACCACACCGCCGGTGCGCCATTTGACCTTGGCGGTGGCCTCCCGACAGGCCCGCTCGGGGCACGGCAGGCCCACCCAGTACGGGTCGTCGGGGTCGTTGGCCACGTAGACGCCGACCACCTCGGCCCGGACCGGCTCGCCGGTGAGCGAGGATCCGGCGTCGACGAGGTCGCCGAGGTGCATGCCGATGGTGTCGGCGGCGGCCTTGCTGATCGCGATCGGCACCGGGCCGTCGCCACCGCCGGCGCCGGGCCACTGGCCGGCCACCAGGGTGACCCGGTCGGTGAGGCCGTGCAGCGAGACCAGGTCGAGCTGGGGCGGCACCTCGTCGGGGCGGGCGTACCCGGTGTTGAGCATCGGGCGCGACTTGTTGCTGCGCGTTCCGTAGACCGGGCCGCTCGCCACGAACCGGAAGGTCTCGTTCGGGTAGGAGGCGAGCTTCGCCGCCACCCTGTCCAAGTCGGCGGCGTCGTACTGGTGGCGCCCGGTGGCCAGCAGGCTGGTCCAGGACGGGCCTCGGTCGTGCAGGAACTCGCGCAGCGCGTCGTCGGTGCCCCGGTCGACGGCGCGCGGGAAGGCGGCGGCCAGCAGGACGGTGACGAAGGCCAGCGCGGCCATCAGCGCGGCGGCCAGCGGCGCCGTCCGCAGCCTGGTCCGGACCCAGGGCGCGGGGCGGTGCTCCGGCCTCGGCGCGGGGCGGGGGGTACCGGTGTCGGCCGGGGTGGTCACATCTCCTCCACGTACCGCAGCCGGGCGGCCACGTCTCGACGGCGGCGGCGCCCGCTCAGGGAGGCCGACAGCAGGGCAACGGCCGTGATCGCGGCCGCGAGGAGCAGGGCCGGGCCCACCGGCAGGTCGACCAGCACCTCGGGCACCGGCCGGTGGGCGGACGGGGTGAGCACCACCAGCGGCACCACCAGGTGGACGGTCAGGGCGCCCAGGGCCAGCCCGACCAGGCTGCCCAGCGCGACCAGCACGCCCTGCTCGGCGGCGACCGTCCGGCTCAGCCGGCGCCGCGGGGTGCCGAGCGCGAGCAGCACGGTGAACTCCCCCGCGCGTTCGCGGGCCGAGGCCGCCGCCGCGGCGGCGAAGCCGATCGCCGCCAGCACGGCGCTGACCAGGGCGATCGCGGCGAGCGCGTTCTGCGGCGCGGCACCGATCGGGTCCGCGAGCAGCTCAGCCGCCACCTCGTCGCGGACCACCAGCTGCTGGCCCCCCGGTTCGGCGCGCAGCTTCGCGGCGGCCGCGGCCGGCACGCCGTCCCCCGGCCCGGTGGCGGGCAGCCACCACTCGGAGACGGCCGGCAGCTGCCGGCCGCCCGCGCCGATCTGCCGCGCGACGGTGGCCAGGTCGACGACGACCGCCCGGTCCCCGACCACCGGCAGCGACTCGACCACGCCCGTCACCTCGACCTGCAGCGTGACGCTCGCGAACGGCACCTGGACGAGGTCGCCGACCGCCGCTCCCACCGCGGTCAGATAGGCGCGGGTGGCGACCCCGGAGATCCCCTTCGGAGCCGGGGCGCCGGCGGGGGCGACGATCGCCTCCGCGCTGTTCCTGCCGCCGTGCCCCTTCTCGTAGTGGAGCTTGAGCAGCTGCCGCTCGCCCTCGCCCTCCGCCACCGGTAGGACCGCGGAGGAGGACAGCTCGTCGTCCGACGCGGCGACGGTGGTCCAGGCGAGGCCGGCCGGGGCCGCGACGGGGGTGGCCGGTCCGGTGGCGCTGTCGGCGAGGCCGATCCGCCCGACGGTCAGCGTGCCGCTGAGCGGGACGACGCGGTCCGAGCCGAACACCACGACCAGCCCGGCCATCGTGAGCGGCGCGGCGGCGGAGCCGACCGGCGCGCCGGTCAGCGCCGAGAGGTCGGCGGTGGCCACCGCGCCGCCCTGCTCGGGGACCCCGGCCAGCGGGGCCCGGAAGGTGGCGCCGAACCGGTCGCGCAGCATCAACCAGACCTCGGGGCGCGCGTCGGCCGGCGCTGCCGGCACATTGGTGAGCTCGACGTCGATGCGCCGGGGGCTGCCCGGCAGCGGGAGCCCGGCCTGCGCCCCGGTCGGGGCCGGCCCGGCCAGCGGCGCGAACACCTCCCGGGCGCTCTGCCCGCCCAGCAGGTCCGCCCGCACCGGCACCCGGTCCGCGAACCCGGCGGCGTCCAGCGCCAGCAGCTGACCCGCCGCACCGCCCGGCAGCGAACTCTCCTGCCGGACCACCGGAACCAGCCGCTCACCGCCCGACAGCGCCCCGTACCGGCCGCCCTGCCCCATCGACGCCGTCGCCGACCCGAAGATCCGCAGACCGCCCGCCGACACGAAGTCCGCCTGGTCCCGCTGCGATCCCGACCAGCTGGCATGCTGACCCAGCGCCAGCACCCCCGTCGACACCGCCAGCACCAGCAGCAGCACCGGCCCCGCGGCGCGCCCGGGCCGGCGTGCCAGCTGCCACCCCGCCAGGGCCGGCGCCAGGCCCCGGCCCCGCGCCGCCAGCCTGCCGCCCAGCCGGGCGGCGAACGGCAGCAGCCGCAGCACCAGCAGGGTGCCGGCGCACAGCAGCAGCGTCGGAGCGGCCACCAGCACCGGGTCCAGGCCCAGCTTGCCGTCGGAATCCGCCGACAGCCCGCCGCTGTAACGCGCCAGCTGGAAGTAGGCCAGCACCGCCAGCGCCACCACCGCGAGGTCGGCACCCGAGCGCACCGCGCCCGCCACCAGCGCCTGCCGGCGCCCCGCCCGGCGCAGCACCGCGCCACCGGCGCCGCGGAACACCGCCGGAGCCGCCGTCAGCACCACACAGGCCAGCGCGCACACACCCGCGACCGGCCACAAGGTCCAGCTCAGACCGGTGTCCAGCGGTACCCGGGACAACGCGCCGAACCGGGTCAGCGCCCGCAGCAGCACCGGGACCAGCAACGGCGCCAGCACCGCCGCCGGCAGCGCCAGCAGCACCGACTCCGCCGCCGAGAACGCGCCCAGCCGCACACCCGAGGCACCGCGCGCCGCGAGCAGGGCGTTCTCCCCCACCTGCCGGGCCGCCATCAGGTGCACCACCAGTACCAGCACCGCGGCGGCGAGCACCACCAGTTGCAGCGCGCCGATCAGCAGGGTGGAGCGGGCGACCAGCGCGCTGGAGTCCAGTTCCTGGAGGAACAACGGCAGTTCGGTCGAGACCTGGAGGCCGGCCGAGGTGCCGAGCTCCGCGGCGAGGCCGGCGGCGCGGTCCCGGACCGCGGCGGCGTCGGCGGCGCGGACGGTGGAGAAGTCGGCGCCGAGCAGCCAGCTCCGGCCGTTCTGCGGAACGCCGGCGGCGGTGAAGGCGCTGTCGTCGACCAGCAGCGGCCCGTAGGTGGTGAAGCCGCCGACCAGGATCTCGCGGCCGCCCACCGGGTCCAACCGCCAGTACGGGTCGGCGAGGTCGGTGGCGCGGTAGACGCCCGTGAGCCGGACGGTGAGCGGCGCGCCGCTCAGGCGGTCGTCCAGCCGGACCTCGGCGGGCAGCGCCCCGGCGCTCAGGCCCAGCCTCGCGAGCGCCGCCTGTGGCACGGCCGCCTGGACCGGCCCGGCCCCGGCCGCGGCCGCCGGCCACGCGCCCGCCAGCAGGGTGACCCGGTCGTGGTCGAGCGTGGCGAGCAGGGTGAGATCGGTCTGCTTCGCGGCGGCCTGGCCGGTGGCGGCGGTAGCGGTGGCGGCGGCGGCCGGAAGGCCGTAGGAGCGGCTGCGGGTCAGGCTCTCGTGGTGCACGGGCAGGCCGCCGAAGAGCCGGCCGGCGTAGCCGGCGACCGCCGCGTCGTCGGCGGCCCGCTTGTCCTGGCCGTGCTCGGCCTTGACCAGAACGGTGGTCCGGGCGGCCTGGCCGGGTGCCTGGAGCGCCTGCCGCAGCCCCGCCTCCCCCACGGTGCGGTTGAACGCCACCAGCGCGGTGAGCACCGCCGTGGTGATCAGCACCGTGAGCAGGACGGCGCCGGCCAACGGCAGCCGCCCGCGCAGACGGCGCACGACGAAGCCGAGCATCCTGTTGCCTCCCCCGGAACATCCCGGTCGCGCCCGGCGCCGCCGTCCGGGCACTCTCCGGCCACGGGATGGACGCCTGTTACGCACCGCTACGGTGATCACCGGCGCTTGATCACCGGATAGCGGACGATGCTGTCAGATTCGCTCTTCAAACGGAAGGGACTTGCGCGAATCATGTAACTAGTGAGCAAATTCTCCGCGTTGGCAGTACATCGGACCCCCACCCGGCAAGACAGGAACAACGGGCCGGCCGTGGCACGCGGTTCAGTGTTCGATCAGAATGCCATGCACACCTCAGCTTGAACGCCCGCCATCAGTACTTCACTTCAGTCGAGGAACACCCAGGGGGACGCCCAATGACGCAGCAACCGGCCGCCACCGTCACCACCGACATGGTCACCGTCACCGACCTCACCCACAGCTTCGGCACCGGCGACCGCACCGTCCACGCCCTGCGCGGCGTCTCCTTCACCGCCCGACGCGGCGAACTCACCGCCCTCAAGGGCCGTTCCGGCTCCGGGAAGACCACCCTCCTGAACCTGGTCGGCGGCCTCGACACCCCCACCGGCGGCACCATCACCCTCGACGGCACCGATCTCGCCGGCCTCGACGAGAACCAGCGGCTCGCCCTGCGCCGCGACCGCATCGGCTTCGTGTTCCAGTCCTTCGGCCTCCTCCCCGTCCTCACCGCGAGCGAGAACGTCGGGATCCCGATGCGCCTGCGCAACGTCCCGACCCCCCAGCGCGAGGAGCGCGCCCGCACCCTCCTCGCCCTCGTCGGCCTGAGCGCCCACGCCAACCAGCGCCCCGCCGAACTCTCCGGCGGACAGCAGCAACGCGTCGCCATCGCCCGGGCCCTGGCCAACCAGCCCGACCTCATCATCGCCGACGAACCCACCGGCCAACTCGACTCCGAGACCGGCCGCGCCATCATGGAACTGCTGCGCGCCGTCGTCCGCAGCGAAGGCGTCACCGCCCTCGTCGCCACCCACGACCCCACCCTCATGGAACTCGCCGACCACGTGATCGAACTCCACGACGGCCGGATCACCGAACCCACCCCCTGACCCGGCGGGTCGGCCCTTTCGGGGCAGCGGACCGTGCCCGGAGAGGCACGGCCCGCTGCCCGGCCGGCCCCGGTCCACCCGCTCAGAGCACCCTGAGCTCAGAGCACCCTGAACTCAGAGCACCCTGAGCGCGGACTCGCAGGCGCGGCACCGACGGGTCCGCTGGGACGGCGGGTACCAGGGCTGCCCCGGCCCGGACGGCCGGTAGTTCTCGCGCTCCAGGTCGCCCGTGCCGATCCCGCAGAACGTGACCGGCCCCGGGTCCTCCGGCACCTCCGGGTCGGCCGGGGCCGCGTGCACCCAGCGGATCCGGGCGCCCACGTCGACCTCTCCCGCGTCCAGCACCTCCGTGGACGGCTCCAGCTCGACCAGTACGATCACTCCGCTCATACCTCGACCCTGCCCCCGCCCCGCACCGGCCGCATCCCGACCGCCGGGGCGGCGCCCGGAATCCCCGCCGGAGCGAATACCCGAATCCGGAGCCGGACCCGCCGGGATCCGCCCCGCACCGGAATTCCCGCGGGCCCGGACAAGGCGGAGCGCATTCCGAAGTACGGCGGCTTGCAATTCCCGGCCCGCACCGCCGAGCGGCCGAAATCCCCCCGCCACCAGGGCCTCACCGCGGAACACCCGGTCCGTCGCCGGGAATCACCCCTGCCCCGCGAAAACGCTTCCCCGGACGGCAGCGCGGGGCGCCCGGGCGGCGGCGGACCGGGCATTCCTCAGGCGCGCTGCCGGTCGATCTCGGCCTGGGCCTGCCTGGCCGCGTCGGCGAGGATCTGCGCCGCGTCTCCCCCGCCAACGACCTTGACGGCGGCCGCCGCGAACAGGGTGTTCACCGTGCTGTTCCACAGGGCGGGGCCGTACCTGCCGCACGTGGCGGCCAGGTCGACGGCCTCCTGCGCCGTACCCCCGCGCAGTCCCTCCGAACGCGCGGCCACGGACAGGCGCGGCGGCACGTGGAAGCCGTAGCTCTCCGACCAGTCCTTCTGCAGTTCGGTCCGCTCCACCCGGAGCCAGCGGACGAACGTCTTCGCCGCGGCCACGTTCCGGCTCCTGGCGTCGACGCAGCTGGTCCAGCCGCCGACGCGCACCACCGGGCCGCCGCCGGGCCTGAAAGCGGGCCAGGGCAGCACGCCGAAGTCGTCGCCGAGCGCCGTCCTGAGGGCCGGCATCGCCCAGAGACCGCACCACCGCATCGGCACGACGCCCTGGGTGAACGCGGACGGGTCCCACCCGTCGGTGGTGAAGCCGAGCAGCAGGGACTGGTCTTCGCGCAGCCGCTTCAGGGCGCTCATCGCCTCGACGGCCTGCGGTGAGTCGAAGTCCGCCCTGCCGTCGGTGACCAGCGCACCGCCGTGGGAGAACACCGCGAGGGCCGGCAGGTCGCCGATGCCGTCGTTGCCGACGAACAGACCCTTGGTGCTCCTGGTGGTGAGCGCCCTGACCGCGGCCGCCAGCGCGTCGAAGCTGCGGGGCGTGGCGATCCCGGCCTTGGCGAGCAACCGGCCTCCCCGTAGGCGTGGGACCGGACGTTCGACGTGGTCGTGACGCCGCTCGCGCCGGACCCGCCGGTCGGCCGGTGCTGCAGCCGACGGCCATACCGGCCACCGCCAGCAGGGATCCGCCCAGGAAGCCTCTTCGGCCGGGCTCGGCTCGCTGTGCACGCATGTCGCATCCTCAAAGCTGGGTGGCGGGGCAGGGCCCGTCGTCCGACGTTCGGTACCGGCGCCGTCGCCGCATCGGTGCTCGGCGGGGGCGCCGCCATGACAACGTTGTCTCCAGTGACGGACGAGCCGGTCGCCCACGCCCCATGCCCGGGCGACGACACGTCACGCCGATCCGGAAGCACGGATGCAATGCAGCGTCGAATTAACAACGTCGTTCAGTATTGATGGTGGAAACCGCGACCCTTACCGCTGGGGAACCGCCGTGACGGACACCGTCCACGCCGGCCGCAGCCGCCCGCGCACCGGCCGGGACAGCGGGTTCAGCCGTTCAGCCGGGTGACGCTCGCTCGCTCGGCGGCGGCGTCACCGCTCCGGGATGCGGCCGCACATCACGTTGCCGGGCTCCGCCGGGTCGGCGCTGATCCAGAACTGCGCCCACAGGAGCGCGAATTCGGCCCGGCTGAGGTACCCGTCACCGTCCAGGTCGAGCAGCTCGAAGACGTCGTCGGTCGCCACGCTCCGGCCGTGCCAGATGTCGACCAGACGGCGGTGCTCGGCGCGCGAGATGCGGCCGTCCCCGTTCTCGTCCACGGCGTCGAAGACGGTGTCGGCCGTCGCCGTGACGACCTCGCGCAGGGCGGGGAGCCGGTCGACGAGCGCCAGGAACTCGTCCATGTCGACCGTGCCGTCGTGGTCGGTGTCGGCGACCGTGCGCAGGTGGTCCCACCAGCCCGTCATGAGCGCCTCGACCCTGGCCCTCAGCCCCGCGTCCCGTTGAACGGCCGGCAGCCGGCTCCACCGTTCCGCCAGGGCCCCGAAGTCGCTCTGCCGCAGGCAGCCGTCCCCGTCCGTGTCGAACGCGGCGAAGACGTTGCGGAGCTTGCGCTGCTGGAACTCGCTTGCCATCGACGGGCCTCCCCTGTGCCGAACCGCTGCCGTACCGGACCGCTGCTGTACTGGCCTCCTGCGCCACCACGTGTGGCGACAGTATGGTGACGATAGGTCACCAACGCCGGCCCCCGCCGAATAACGGGAGTCTTCCGGCAGATCCACCGCCACCTGTGCTAGAAGCCACCCCGCCCGGGGAGTTGAGCGACGCTGCGGCCGGGGTACGTGCCGGGGACGGCGCTCGGTCGGGCGGGGAAGGAGCAGACTGTGTCGGAGCAGCGGCGGTCCGTCCTGCGGTACACCTGGCGCGGGAGCGAGCGGGTGGCGACCAAGGTCGTCGCCTACGGCGTCGAGGGCGAGCCGCTGCCCGGCCGCCCGGGTGTGCCCCCGTGGGAGGCCGTCGGGGGGCGCACCACCGACCGGGTGCGCCTGACGGTGACGGACGACGAGGTGCGCCGCTGGCAGGACGCGCTCGCCGCCTACGTCCGCGCGGTCGATTCGGCCTCCGCCCGGCTCAGGGAGGTCTGGGCGAAGGTTTCCCGCCGGGGCGCGCTCAGGAGGGTTCCGGGAGCCCGTCGGCGCGGGGCGGTGCGCCTGGGCCGCGCCGAGGAGGTGTACACCGCCGACCTGGCGGCGGCCACCCGGGCCTACCGTCCGGTGCGTCAGGAGGTCGAGGCACGCGTCGCGGTGGCGCGGGAGGAGGAACGAGCGGTCCGCGCTCGCGAGCGGGACCGCGCGGAGGCCGCACGGCTGGCCCACATCGCCGCCCTGCGGCAGTGGAAGCAGCGGTGGACCGACCTCGCCCGGGCGGCGGACCTCCGGACGTGGACCTGGCGCTACGAGGGGCAGGCCCTCCTCGTCCTTCCCCAGGACGCCGGCCGGCCCGGGCAACCGGCGCTGACCGCGCGCGAGGTGGCGAAGCTCCTCGTCGTACTGGCCGGACGCGGGTGCACCCGGGTGGAGTGGGAGCGGGAGGCCCGCCGCTCGGTGGAGGAGATCGTCGGCCCCGGGCAGTTCCCCGCATGGTGGCGGGACGTGCTGAGCGCGACGGTGAACACCCGGCCCCGGGAGGCGGCGGAGCAGGAGATCACGTCCACGGCCGAACGGCTGGGCGCCGCCCTCGACACGGCCGGCCGACCCGGCATGCGGGTCTTCACCGTGGGCAGCCAGCAGTCCGTGTCCGGCTGGCACCTCGCCCTCGACCGGCCGCCGCGCCTCGCCCGGCCGGGCGTCGAGCTGCCGGTCGTCCCCTCGGAGCCCGCCAATCGCGGCTGGATACTCTGGAACTACGACGGCAGGGTCCTCCCCTACGACACGCTGACCCTGACGCTCGACCGGTGGCGCCGCGATCCGGTCGGCTTCGCCGAGGTGAGGAAGGAGACCATCTACAGCACCTTCACGCGCTCGGTGTGGTACCGCCGGACCCCGGCGCAGTTCGCCCGGTCGTTCCTCGACGACGAAGCCAGGCACTACAGCCCCTGGCACGAGAACGACCTGAGCTTCCGCCTCGCCGACCACGCGGACGCCCGCGAGTTCGTGCCCTACGTCATGGCGCTCGCAGGCATGGTGACGTCCGCCCTCCTCGCCGTCGCCCAGCACCACGGTGTGGCGCTCTGACCGGCTTCAGGCCGGTGGACTCCACGAAGGCCACGGCGCCGGCGCCGAGCGCCGGGACCGGCGTGGCCGGCGTGGCCGGCCGTCGGTCGGGGCCCGCCAGGCGGCGCGGAGTCACGCGCCGACGGCATGCCGGCGGGTCTGCGGGTACCTGGCGTGATCACCTGCCGGCCAGTCCTTCAAGTCGTCCGCGCAGGCCGACAGCGCCCGGTGGGTGTCCGGGGTGAGCTGGCCGGCACGTTCCGGCGGTTCCTCCCGTACGGGCCGGTCGAAGCAGGCCAGCCGGGCGTTCATCAGGTCGCCGACGTGGTCGACCGCGCTTTGCGGTGAACAGCGCAGGAAGTGCTGGAACACCGGAACGGCGTCGTTGCCGTCGCGTTCGACCTCGGTCTCCTTGCGGTGGGAGTAGAGGCGTTGCGCAGGTCCCCGTTGTCCGCGAAGGCGTCGATGCGTTCCTGCACGGTGGGATGGCCGGGCAGTTCCGCCGGGAGGCCCCGCCCGTGGGCGTACCGGGGCAGGATCGTGGAGAGCGAGGTCCCGGCGGTTCGGCGGCGCGTCCCGAGGTACTCCACCGGGTCGGGGACGCGGCCGTGGAGGGTGTTCGACGGCGGTAGGCCGTCAGCGGTCCGCGGGTGTCTTCGGTTCAGACCGTGCGGGCCGGGGAGCCGATCGCCACCTGGCGCAGGAGTTCGTCGTTGCCGCCGGTCCGCTTCAGCCGGTCCAGGAGCAGTTCGGCGGCCTGCTGGACGTCGAGAGCGCTCAGCGCCCGGCGCAGGGTCCACGCCGCGGGCGTGCGGGCGGGGCCGAGGAGGAGCTCCTCGCGGCGGGTGCCGGAGGCCTTGACGTCGACTGCCGGGAAGACGCGCTTGTCGGCGAGCCGGCGGTCGAGTCGGAGTTCCATGTTCCCGGTGCTCTTGAACTCCTCGAAGATCAGGTCGTCCATCCGGGAGCCGGTCTCGACCAGGGCGGTGGCCAGGATGGTGAGCGAGCCGCCGTTCTCGGTGTTGCGGGCCGCGCCGAAGAGCTTCTTCGGGAGCTGGAGGGCCGCGGCGTCGATGCCGCCGGTGAGGGTGCGGCCGTTGGCGGGGGCGGCGGAGTTGTGGGCGCGGGCGAGACGGGTGAGGGAGTCGAGCAGCACGACGACGTCGTGGCCGAGTTCGACCAGCCGCTTGGCGCGCTCGACGGCGAGTTCGGCGAGCGCGATGTGCTCGCGGGCGGGCCGGTCGAAGGTCGAGGCGATGACCTCGCCCCGGACCGAGCGCCGCATGTCGGTGACCTCCTCCGGACGCTCGTCGACCAGGACGACCATCAGGTGCGCCTCGGGGTGGTTCCGGGCGATCGCCGCCGCGATCGACTGCACGACCATCGTCTTGCCGGCCTTCGGAGGTGCCACGATCAGACCGCGCTGGCCCTTGCCGATCGGGGCCACCAGGTCGACGGCCCGGCCGATCAGCTCCCGCGGACCGGTCTCCAGGCGCAGCTGCTCCTGCGGGTACAGCGGCGTCAGTTCGTGGAACGCGGGCCGGTGCCGGGCCCCGTCGACGGTGCGGCCGTTGACGGTGTCGATGCGGGTCGACGCCGGGCGGACGGTGCCGCCCCCGCGCGGGGCGGGCGTGCGCGGGGCGGGCGGGCGCGGGGCGGTCGCGCCGGTCAGCACGTCGCCGGTCCGCAGGCCGAGTGCGCGGACCTGGTTGGCGGGCAGGTGCACGTCGGTGGGCCCGGGGAGGTAGCCGGAGGTGCGCAGGACGGCTTTCCCCTCGCGGATGTCCAGCACGCCGGCGACCGGTAGGAGGTCGCTGTCCGCGGCGGCGGCCGGCTCGCTGGGCCGGCTGCCCCGGCGTTCCGTAACCGCGGGCCGGGAACCGGCCGCCGGCGCCGGTGGCCGGCTGGGAGAGCGCTTGGCGATGATCGCCTCGACGAGTTCGTCCTTGCGCAGCCGGGCGGCGCCCGGAACGCCCAGGGCGGAGGCGAGTTGGTGGAGGTCGGTCTTCAGCAGGCCGTCCAGCGGCGCGAGGGTCGACGGTTCGGTGGTGGTCGTCACGAGAAGGTACTCCTGTGCTGTCGGATGATGGCGAAGGGTGAGGGCGCCGGGCGGCCCCGGTGGGGCGGCAGGAACCGGCGACGAGAGCTGTACGGCCCGGCGGGGCGCCCGGAGCGGGCTGCGCCGACGCTCGGGCGGGACACGCGGCCCCGGCGCGGCCACGAAGGGGCCGGGCACACGAAGGGGCTGGGCAGGGGAACTTGGCTGCCTGCCGGGCGGGCACCAGTCGGGTGCCGGCGATGCGTCGGGCAGGAGACCGCCGGAAGAAGCGGTTGGTACGGCGGGATCCGGGCCGCTACGGCGGGGATTCCGGTGTGCAGTGGCGCCTGGTTCCCGCACCCTGGGGGTGGGCTTCCAGCATCGCCATAGGCAGGGTAACACCTGGGGGCCTCGGCGTGACGCGGCATTTCCGTGCCACCCGGCCACGGTGCCCGCACCGGGGTACCCGCTGCCGCCCGCTCCTGCCCGGGATACCAGCTGCCCCCGCCCCTGCGCGGACGGGTCCGGTGAGCGGGGCGCCCCGGAGTGCCCCCACCCCTCGCCCCTCTGTTGACCGACCCATGATCACTCTTAATGATCATGGCCAGTACAGTGACCTCCTGTATCGATGTATCGACAGAGGGGGATACAGATGAAGGTCCGTACGACGGCGGGGCTGGCGGCGCTGGTCGTGGGCGCGTCGCTGCTCGGGGTGCCGATGGCAGCGGCCGAGGACACGCCGGTGGCGCTCACCACCACGTTCAACAACCCGGCGGGGCCGACCGCCGCCCAGGACGCCATCCGCAACCAGCTGATCTCCCTGATCAAGCGCACGCCGGCCGGAGCCGAGATCAACGGCTCGATGTACCTGTTCACCGACGGCGGTGTCAGCGCCGCGCTGATCGCGGCCAAGCAGCGCGGCGTGAAGGTCAGGCTCGTCGTGGACGGGGACGCCGTGCCGGACTACGAGCCCGGCAGCAACCCGCCCAAGGCCACCGGGTCCGAGTACGCGACGCTCGCCGCGCCGACCGGCCTGGGCACCGACCAGAACGCCGACTCCTGGGTGCTGGCCTGTCCGGACACCCGCGGTTGCATCGGCAACCGGGCGCTGAACGACGACGACGACGGCGCGATCAACCACAACAAGTTCTTCCTGTTCTCCAAGGTCGGCAGCACCGAGAACGTGGTGTTCCAGACCTCTGCGAACCTCACCACCAGCCAGCGCAAGAACCTCTTCAACAACGCCGTCACCATCCCCGACGCCGGCTCCGGCCTCTACGCCGCCTACCGGACGTACTGGCAGGACCTCGTGACGTACGGCTCCTCCGGCAACGGCCTGGCGTCGAACTACCTGAGCCAGCAGGCCGGCCCGTACAAGACGTACTTCTTCCCCCGCCAGGAGAGCGCGGGGACGGCCTACAACGACGACGCGTCCACCGACACCGTCGTCTCCCTGCTCGGCAACACGGACTGCGCGGGCGGCGCCACCCGGATCCGGATCGCCATGTACGCCTTCACCCGGGTCCAGGTCGCCGACAAGCTGGTCGAGCTGAAGAAGGCCGGCTGCCAGGTGGAGCTGCTGCACAACGGGGAGAGCGGCAACCTCGGCACCACCGTGAAGAACGCGCTGGCCAGCAAGCTCGACCTGGCCGCCCGCTGCTGGGGCACCGCGCCGAACGCCGACGGCACCACCCGGTCGATCGGCATCCACTCCAAGTACCTGCTGATCGAGGGCACCTACCTGGGCGCCGCCAACCGCAAGCTGGTGTTCACCGGGAGCCACAACTACACCTACCCGAACCTGCGGTCCCACGACGAGACCCTGCTGAAGATCGACGACCCGGCCGTCCACGACGCCTTCAAGGCGAACTTCGAGGCGATCAGGACGAGCGGAGCCTGCACCGCCTGGTGACCTGCCGCCGCACCGGCCGGCCGCGGGCAGCCAGGAGCGGCCGGGCTGGCCGGTGCGGCCGGTGCGGCCGGTGCTGCTGAACGGTCGGCAGGCCCCGGCCGCACCCGCGAAGGCGGCCCCCGATATGTCCGACCGTGGATCGACCGCGAACCCCGGTGCTCGGCGAAGAGCTCCACCGAGGTGGGACAGCCCACGCACGGACGGCTTCGGCCAGGGTGATGCCAGGACCCCTGCGACCGCGCTCACCCCGCTCGTTCCGCCCCCACCGCCCGCCGCTGATAATCCGTCACTTGTACGCTGTCGGCACCGGAAATCAACGGAGGGGGCAATGATGACCAATCTGCCGACCACGGTCGACGGACTCGGAGGTCTTGCCGAGGAGGGCGCCATCGTTCTCGCCGGTGCCCTGGCCACGGGTGCGTTCGGTGTGGCCCGCGCGAGGATCGCCGCGATGTTCGGACGGCTGGGCCCGAACCACGAGGCGGGCGTGGAGACACAGTTGGACGCCGACCAGGAGCTCGTCCGCGACGCGGCCCCGGAGGAGCAGGACGAGGTCCGCCAGGACATCGCGCCCGTCTGGCGGCGCAGGCTCGCCCGTCTGCTCAGGGACTGCCCCGAGGTCGAGCCGGAGCTGCGCGACCTGCTCGCCGCGCTCCGCGAGGCGCTGCCCGAGGAGCGCCGGGGATGGGTGCAGACGATCGTGGCCCGCGACAACGCCACGGTCTACGGCGCGCAGGGCGGGAACGTCATCCACTACCAGGGCGCCCACGCCCGTGAGGTGCCACCCCCGGACGGCGCTGCCGCGGACGGCGGGCAGGCCGAGGCGTGAGCGACGCCCGTACGGGACGCTCCGACGGGACCCCGCCCGACCGACAACAGGCCACACCGCCCGTGCCGGCCCCACTGGCCCCACCCGCCCAGCGGGTCCAGGGGGCCCGGCACGTCCAACACGTCCGTGCCGAGGGCGGCTTCGCCTACGGTGCCGCGGGCGCCGACATCCACGTGTTCGGTGACGGTACGCCGGTCTACCTGCTGCTGCGCCACCGGCGCCCGGCCGGTCCCGACCCGGCCTGGCTCAGGTCACAGCCCAGCCGACTGCTGGACGCGCGTGCCGAGGTGGTCGACTTCACCGGCCGCGACACCGAGATGGCGGAGCTGCTGGCCTGGCGTGACGCCGAACCGAGGTTCGCGGTGCGGTGGCTGCACGGGGAAGGCGGCCAGGGCAAGACCCGGCTGGCCGGGCGGCTGGCCGAGGAGTCCGAGCGGGCCGGCTGGGTGGTCGCGGACGCCGTCCACGGGACGGACACCCATCCGCCGGCCGACGGCAGCCAGGATCTGCGTCTCGACGGGAGCGCGGGGGTGCTGGTGCTGGTCGACTACGCCGACCGGTGGCCGCTGTCCGACCTGAGCTGGCTGTTCCACAACATGGTGCTCCGGCAGCCGGTCCCCGCGCGGGTGCTGCTCATCGGCCGGTCGGCGGGCCAGTGGCCCGCGCTACGGGGCAAGCTGGACCGGCTGCGGGAGAGCATCCACACCTCCGACCAGCTGCTGCGACCGCTCGCCGACGACGGACAGCTCCGGGGCGCGATGTTCGACGCGGCCCGGGACTGCTTCGTCCGCCACTACCCCGAACTCGGCGCCCCGGCCCCGATCCGGCCGCCCCGGGACCTGCGTCACGCCGACTTCGGGCTGACGCTGGCCCTGCACATGGCCGCCCTCGTCGCGGTGGACGCGGCGGCCTGCGGCCGCACGCCACCGACGGACATGATCGGCCTCACCACCTACCTGCTGGACCGCGAGCGTGAGAACTGGAGCCAGCTCCAGGAGAACAGCGGGCGGGGCCTGGACTACGGCACGCCCGACGAGGTGATGGCGCGGACGGTGTTCACGGCGATCCTCTCCGGGCCGGTCGCCCGCACGCGAGCCGTGACCGTCCTGGAGCGGGTCCTGCCCGGCGTGCCCGTCGACCGGGCCCTGGCCGACCACGCCGTCTGCTACCCGCCCTCCGACCGCGGCACCGCACTGGAGCCGCTGTTACCCGACCGGCTGGCCGAGGACTTCCTCGCCCTGCTCCTGCCGGGCCACCCCGTCACCGGCTTTCCCACGGACGCCTGGGCCACCGCTGTCCCCGCACGGCTGCTCACCGACGAACGCACGGCCTTCTGCGCGCCCCGCGCCGTCGCCTTCCTGGCCGCCGCGGCCGACCGGTGGCCGCATGTGGGCGGCACCGTGCTCTACCCCGTGCTGCGGGACCGGCCCGACCTCGCGCTCCGAGCGGGCAGCGCCGCCCTGAGCGGCCTCTCCGCCATCGGCGCCGACAGCGCCGACAGCCGCCCGATCGACCCGGAGCTGCTCACGGTACTGGAGCACGTGGAGCCGCTGCTGCCCGAGGGCGAGCACATCGACCTGGACGCCGGCGCCCTGGCCGTGGTCGAGCGGCTGACCGCGCACCGCCTGGACGGCAGCACGGACCCGGCCGAACGGGCCGGGCTGTACGGGACGCTGGGCAGGCGCCGGACCAACGCCGGCAAGTGGGGGCCCGCCCTGGCGGCGGCGGAGGAGGCCGCCAGGCTCAACCGGTGGCAGGCCGGGAACGACCCCCGGCACCGGGCCCGGCTGGCGGGCTCGCTGACCGAACTCGGCAACGCCCTCGCCCGGCACGGGCGCTGGAGCGAGGCGCTCGCCCAGTCCCAGGGCGCCACCGCCCTCCTGCGCGAGCTGGCGGAGCACGACCCGGGCCACCGCCCCGCCCTGGCCCGGTCGTTGACGGATCTCGGAGGACGGTTCGCCGACTGCGGCCGGGCGCGCGAAGCCCTCGACGTCACCGAGGAGGCGACGGCCCTGCGCCGGCAGCTCGCGGCCGAGGACCCCGACCGACAGTCGGCCCAGCTGGCCCGGGCCCTCAGCGGCCTGGGCGCCCTGCGCCTGCGACAGGGCCACCGGGACGAGGCCGTGGAGGCGGCGGAGGAGGCGGTCGCCGTGCTGCGCGGCCTGGCCGCGGTCCGGCCGGGCGACCACCTCGGGGATCTGGCACGGGCGCTGGGCAGCCTGGGGCGGGTGCGGCTGGAGGCCGGACGCCGCGAGCAGGCCGTCGAGGCGGCGCAGGAGGCGGTCGGCCTGTTCCGGCGCCTGGCCGAGGCCAATCCGGCCGTGCACCGGCCGCACCTGGTGACCTCCCTGGTCCACCTGAGCGCGACGCTCCCCCGCCGGACCGAGGACGGCGACCGGACCTCCGGGCCTGCCCTGACCGCAGCCGAGGAGGCCGTGGTCCTGGCGAGGGCACTCGCCGAGGTCGATCCCGCGATCCACCGGCGCGGCCTGGGCCGGGCCCTGGAGGCGCACGGCGACCGGCTGGCCGAGCTCGGCCGGCGGGACGAGGCCGTCACGGTGCTGCGCGAAGCCGCCGACCTCTATCAGGCCCTGGGCTCCGGCGGCAGCACGGCACCCTGGGAACTCACCGGCCTGCTGCGGCGGTTGGCGGCCCTGTACGGCGAGTCCGGGGCGCCCGGCGACAAGGCGCACATGCTCCTCAACCTGAGCGCCCTGCCCTTCGGCGCGCCCGAGGAGCGCGTCGAGGCGGCCCGGCAGGCCGTCGAGCTGTACGCCGGGACGGACGAACGCGCGGTCGAGGCCGCCGCGCTGCTCAACCTGGGCACGGCGCTGGCCCGGGCCCGGCAGTACGAGGAGGCCGTGTCCGTCGGCCGGCGCGCCCTCGGGATCTCCCGCGAGCTGGGCTTCCGGGAGTTCGAGGCCGTGTCGCTCAGCAACCTGGCGGACCACCTGCGGCGCGCCGGGCGGTACGGGGAGGCGGTCGAGGCCGCCGACGCCGCCTGCGCCCTCGACGAGGAACTCGGCCGGGAGCACGGCCACCCCTTCTACACCCGCGGTGAGGCGCTCCTCCAACTGGGCCGGAACGAGGAGGCGGTGGTCGCCCTGGAGCGGGCCGCCGACCTCTACGAGCGCACGGGCAGGCGGCAGTACGACGACAGCGGCGATCCCCTGGAAGAGGTCGACGCCCGGCACAGCCTCGGGACGGCGCTGTCGCGGAGCGGGCGACTCGCCGAGGCGACCACCGCGCTGCGACGTGCGGTGGCGCTCTACGAGGCCGCCGGAGAGCCCCGCCGGGCCAGGCAGGCCTCGCTCACCCTCTGCGCCAACCTGGTCGGTTCGGGGCAACTGGACCAGGCCCTCCCCCTCGCCGAGCGACTGCTCGCCCGCTGCCGGGCGGCGGGCGACCGGGAGCAGGAGGCCGTGGCGCTCTCCCAGTACGGCGCCGCCCTCCTGGAAGCGGGCCGGGTCGACGAAGCCCTCCCGCTGTGCCGCGAGGCGGCGGCGGCGCTGAACGGCCCGACCAGGCCGGACGATCCCCGCCACCCGGCGGCGGCCTGGCACAACCTGGGCCGGGCCCTGGAGCGCTCGGGGCGGCCGGCGGAGGCCGTCGCACCGTGGCGCGAGGCCGCGCGGATGTGGGCGGAGCTCGGCGACCGCCGGTACGAGCGGGACGCCTGCTACGGGCTCGGCGTCGCCTGCTTCGCCCTCCACGACAACGCGGAGGCCGTCGACGCCTTCGAGCGGGCCGTGCGGCTGAGCCGGCGGACGGCCGACCGGTCGAGCGAGGCCGGGGCCCTGCTCGGCCTCACCGGCGCGCTGGTGGACGCGGAGGAGTTCGCCGAAGCGGTCGACGCCGGGCGCCTCGCCGTCGAACTGCTGAGGGAGTTGGGCCAACACGGCAGCGAAGGACTGGCGCTCGGTCAGCTGCACGACGCACTCACCCGGCTCGGCCGACCGGACGAGGCCACCGCCGCACTGGAGCAGGCGGCCGCCGCCCACCGCGCCGATCGCGACGCACGTGGCGAGGCCGCGGCACTCGTGCGGCTGAGCGACAGCCGGATTCGGGCGGGCCGTCCCGACGAGGCGATCAGCGGTGCCCGGCGTGCCGTCGATCTCTACGCGGCGGCCGGCGACCGGCTGGGCGAGGGGTCGGCGCTCCACAGTCTCGGCACCGCGCTGTCGGACGGCCGGCGCTTCGAGGAGGCCGCGGCGGTCAACGGCCGCTGCGCCGACCTGATGCGGGACCTCGGTGAGCTCTGGCGCGAGGGGTCGGCCCTGCTCAATCAGTGCTCCGCGCTCCAGGAGACGCAGCGGTTCGACGCCGTGGCCGACGTGGCGGACCGGGCTGCGGCCGTCCATCGGACGATCGGCGACCGGCCCGGAGAGGTGAAGGCGCTGATCCTGCTGGCCATGGCGTCGCGGGAGACCGGCCGGGCCGAGGAGCGCCTCGCCGCCGCCGGCCGGGCCACGACGGTGCCGCTGGAGCTCGGCGACCCGCTCCGGGCGATGGCCTGGTTCGAGTTCGGCGCGGCGCTCCACCAGGCCGGGCAGCAGGAGCGGGCGGCCGGAGCCTTCACCGAGGCCGCCGCGTCGTACCGGGCCTCGGGCAACCCGCGCTCGGCCGCGACAGCGTGGCTGAACGCGGGCGAGATGCACCTCTGGATCGAGCAGTGGCCCCGGGCGGTCGAACCGTGCCGACAGGCCGCCACCCTCTTCGCGGCTCCCCCCGCCGACCACGGCAACGAGCTCACCGCCCAGGTCTCGCTCGGCAAAGCCCTGCTGGGAGCCGGTCACTACGTCGAGTCGACCCCGGTGTGGCGGCGGGCGGTCGATCTCGCTCGGGCCCTGGGAGCGCGCGAGACCGAGGGCACCGCCCTGTTCATGCTCGGCGCGGTCCTGGTCGACCTCGGAGAACTGCAGGAGGGCATCACCGTCAGCCGCGAGGCCGCGGCGCTCCTCCAGGCCTGCGGTCTGCGCTCCCAGGCCGAAGGGGCGATCCGCAACATGCGGGTGGGACTGGGAAAGCTGCGCGGCGGGTGACCGGAGCAGCCGGCCGCGGCGTGCGGGCCCCGCGGTGTCGGGGAGCCGCACGCCGCCGGAGGAACGGCAGGGGAACCCTGCGACGCGGCGGGGCTCACGCCGGTCGGCGGTCGCCTCGTCGGCCGGCACCGTTGGACGTCAGGTCCGGGTCTGCCGACAGGTGGGCGCGGACGTAGGGGATGGCGACAGTCTCCACGGGCCGGTCGGGGTTGAAGGCAGGATGGACGTTCACTTCGAAGACGACACCGCCGCTCTGCGCGGCGAGGTCGACGCCGGCGAAGGGCAGTCCGACGGACGCGGTGGCGGCCACCGCGAGTTCGGCGAGCCTCGGGGGAAGCCGGTCGGGACCCAACACGGTGGTGCGAGCCCCCTGGGAGACGTTGCACGGCCGGTCCGGGTCACTCTGGTGGCGTTCGAAGGCGTGGACGACCTTTCCGTTCAGCACGATCACACGGTGCTGGTTGCGGCGGCCGTCGGCCGTGAAGTTCCCCGCATCGCGGGAGATGAGCCAGCCCTGCCCGGTGCTCCGGTAGAAGGCAGCGGCGGCCTCCAGCTGCTCGGTGCCGGTGACGTGGAAGACGTCCGCTCCGCCCATGCCGAGTACGGGCCGTGCCCACACGTCCCGGCCCAGGCGGCGGAACGCGCTCAGCATGTCGTCCCAGGAGCCGTTCATTCGCAGAGTCTCCATCTGCGCGACGGAGTCCCGGCTGAACCGTTCGACCATCAGGGACTTGTCCGTCGCGACCCGCCACGCCTCGGGATCCGCCGCGAGCGTCCGCGCTCCGAAGCGGCGCAGCAGGTCCTGGAATCCTTCGAGGTGGCGTCTGCGGTGGGGAGGTATCTCGAAGACCACGACCACCGGTTCGACGGCCACCGGGGCGCGGCCCGGCCGGCGGACCGTGAGGAGGCCTCCGGCCCGCTCAAGGCTTGCCGTCACGGGCCCGTCGTCGTACAGGAGCCGCGCGTCCAGCCGCACCGGACCCTGGCCCGTCACCCGGGCGATGGCGTCGGCGAGGATCTCGCGGCTGCCCTCCTTGGACCCGTGGTCGGTCACCAACAACAACGGCATCATCGTCTCAGCCAACACCATCGCGGCGCCAATTCCGAGTGAGAGAACACGAATTGGGCGTCGATCTGGTCCTGGTGGCATCCCTGTCCGGGTCTTCTGCCCGAGGCGTTCGTCGTTCGCTGACCGCCGGGGACCGCGACCCGCCCAGAGACCGGGGAGAGCGGGTACCCGGTGTCCCGAGTACCCGCTCTCCCAGGCGGCTCGACGGTCGCCGATGGTCCCGGCGGCGCCCTGACCGGGCACCGGTGCCGGACGGTCAGGAGGTCACGCGGTCACGCGGTCAGGAGGCCGTCGTCGAGCCGGACGTCGTGGAGCCTGAGCCAGGCGTCCAGCCGGACCGGGGGCTCGGTGTACACCGATCGCTGCATCATGGAGTAGGCGTTCTCGACCGGCGCGGCGAGGTGGGACCGGACGGCGTCGAGGTTCAGCAGCGGCCGCGCCGGGGCGTCCCGGTCGCCGGCGATCCGGGCGAGTTCGCGGTTGATGGCCCGGTCGTAGCCGAGGTCCTGGGTCGAGGGGTAAGGGGCCTTCCGGCGCTGTGCGATCGACCGCGGCAGCAGGTCCTTGGTGGCGTGGCGCAGCAGGCTCTTCTCCCGCCCGTCGAAGGTCTTGAACGCCCACGGCGTGTTGTAGACGTACTCGACGAGCCGGTGGTCGCAGAACGGGACCCGGACCTCCAGGCCGGTCGCCATGCTCATCCGGTCCTTGCGGTCGAGCATCATCTGGAGGAAGCGGGTGATGTTGAGGTGGCTGGCGAGGCGCATCCGGCGTTCGAGGTCGCTGTCCCCGGGCAGGTGGGTGACCTGGCCGACGGCGGTGCGGTACTCGTCGGCGACGTACTCGGCCAGGTTGAGGGACTTGACCAGGCCGGGGTCGAGGAAGCTGGTCGCCTGCTCGCTCACCGGGACCCGGTTGATGGCGTGCCACGGGAAGGTGTCGGCCTGCGAGGCCACCGGGTCGTGGAACCAGAGGTACCCGCCGAAGACCTCGTCGGCCGACTCGCCGGAGAGGGCGACGGTCGAGCTCTCGCGGACCGCCTTGAACAGCAGGTAGAGCGAGGGGTCGTGGTCGCCGATGCCGTAGGGCAGGTCCCAGGCCCGCAGCACGGTGTCGCGGACGCCGGGGTCGACGAGCTGGGCGGTGTCGAGGAGGATCTCGCGGTGCTCGGTGCCGACGTGGCGGACGAGTTCGGCGGCGAACGGGGCGTCCGGCGCGTCCCGGAACTGCTCGGGCTTGAACTCCCCGGCCAGTCCGGCGAAGTCGACGGAGAAGGTCCGGACCCGGCTGCCGTCCTTGGCGTCGAGCGAGCGCTGGGCCAGCGCGGTGAGGGCGCTGGAGTCGAGGCCGCCGGAGAGCAGCGCGCAGAGCGGTACGTCGGAGACCATCTGCCGGCTCACCGCGTCCTCGATGAGCTCGCGGACGGTGGCGACGGTGGTGTCGAGGTCGTCGGTGTGCGGGCGGGTCTCCAGCGACCAGTAACGCTCCTCGCGCAGCCCGTCGCGGCCGACCCGCAGGATGTGGCCCGGCCGTACCTCGTAGAGGTTCTTCAACGGGGTCCGGCCGGGCACCCGGGCGAGGGCGAGGGCATCGCGCAGCCCGTCCAGGTCGAGCGTCGCGGTGCTCCGCGGGTTGGCGAGGATGGCCTTGGGCTCGGACCCGAAGAGCACGCCGCCGTCGATCGGGTAGTAGAAGAGCGGCTTGACGCCGAGGCGGTCGCGGACCAGGAGCAGCTCCTGCGTCCTGGTGTCCCAGATCGCCAGGCCGAACATGCCGTTGAAGCGGTGGACGAACTCGCTCCCCCACTGGAGGTAGGAGCGCAGCACCACCTCGGTGTCGCTCCTGGTGAGGAAGCGGTGGCCGAGCAGGACCAGTTCCTCGCGGATCTCCTGGAAGTTGTAGACCTCGCCGCTGTAGCTCAGGACCACGAGCGGCCGGCCGTCCGGACCGGTCTCCGGGGTGGTCATCGGCTGGGCGCCGCCCTCGATGTCGATCACCGCGAGCCTGCGGTGGCCGAGCATCGCGTGCGGGGCGGTCCAGACGCCTTCGGCGTCGGGCCCCCGGCAGGCCATGGTGTCCGTCATGGCCTGCGCGGTCGCTCCCTCCCTGGTCAGGTCGCGACCGAAGTCCACCCAGCCGACTATTCCGCACATCTCGGACATCCCTTTCGTCGAGTGATCGAGCGCGTTTCAGTGGTACGTATCGACCTTCGACGGCTCCGCCGCCGGGGTGCGCGAGGACAACCGGTGCGCCAGCTCGGACAGGCCGAGGGCGGCCACGGCCAGCCCCGCTCCGATGAAGCTGATCCGGTCCGCGCCGATCGAGCTCATGCCGACCGCCCCGATGACGCCGGAGAAGGCGATGGCGAGGTAGAGGAAGGCCGCGTTGAGCGAGATCAGCAGGGGCGCGGACTCGGGTTCGAGGGTGATCAGACGGGTCTGCTGGGGGGCCGTGATGGCCCAGGCCGCGACACCGTACGCCACGATGACGACCAGCGCGGCCGGGTAGGAGCCCGTGGTCAGCGGGAGGACGACGAGGCTGAGGGCCAGCAGCACGATGGCGCCGCCCACCACCGGCCGGGCACCGATCCGGTCGACCAGCGCGCCGGCGTAGAAGTTGCCGACCGTCCCGGTCAGACCGAAGGCGAACATCAGGACCGCCAGCCTGGTGCCACTGCCGCCGGTCGCGTCGGAGAACACCTCGGCCATGTAGGTGTAGACGATGTAGGCGGCGGTGAAGGCGACCAGCGTGGTCGCGAGCACGGTGACCACCCGGCGGTCGCCGAGCGGGGCGAGCCGCTGGCGCAGCCCGCCGGGGGCCGGCACGGACACCCGGGGCACCAGGGCCAGCACCCCGATCAGGCCCAGCGCCGTCAGCGCCGTGATGAACCACATCGTCGCCCGCCAGCCGAGGACGCTGCCGACCACGGTGCCGATCGGCGCGCCCAGGGCCGTCGCCGCCGTCAGCCCGGTGGTCACCGCGGCGATGGCCCGGCCCCGGCGTTCGGGTTCGACCAGACTGGCGGCCGTGACGCTGGCCGCGGGGATGTAGAGGCCGGCGCCCGCCGCGGCGATCATCTGCGCGACCAGGACGACCGCGAAGGACGGGGCGAGCCCGGTCGCGATCACGCCCGCCATGTAGAGCAGGACGGCGAGCTTGAGCACCCGGTGGCGGGGCCAGCCGGCGGTCAGGGTGCCGAGGACCGGCGACATCACGGCGCAGGTCAGCGCGAACACCGTGACGGTCTGGCCGGCGGTGGCGATCGAGACGTCCAGGGACTCGCTGAACTCGGGCAGCACCCCGGCGAGCACGAACTCGTCGGTACCGAGCGCGAAGGTGCCGAAGCCGAGCATCAGGACGGCTCGCCACGCACTCTTCGCCGATACCGCCTCGGGGTCGTCCTCGGCCATCAGCGTTGTTCCCGTGCCGGAATCGGTCAGCCGGGCCATGGGCCCTCCTTCATTCGGTACCGATCGGTTCTGTTTATGAGGACGGTACCGCTCGGTGCCGTTTGGGGTCAAGATCCGCTACCGTGGACCCATGGCGACCCATGCACGCGACCGCCTCCTCCAGACCGCGGAGGAGCTCTTCTACGCCGAGGGGATCCACGCCGTCGGCGTGGAGAGACTGCTGGCCGTCTCCGGGGTCGGCCGGGCCTCCTTCTACCGGCACTTCACCGGCAAGGACGCCCTGGTGGCGGCCGTCCTGACCCGTCGGGACGAGAGCTGGCGCGCCTGGCTCGAAGACGCCGTGGACGCCCGCGGGGGCGGACCGCTCGCGGTCTTCGACGCCCTCGCGGAGGGGGCGGCGGACGTCAACTTCCACGGCTGCGCGTTCATCAACGCGATGGCGGAGGTGTCCGACCCCGCCAGCGAGGTGTACCGGCTGGCGGCAGCGCACAAACAGGCGGTGACCGACTTCCTCGACCGCCTGCTCGAAGCCGCCGGGCACAGCCGGCACTCCGAACTCGCGCCGCAGTTCGCCCTGCTGATGGACGGCGCCATCGTCACCGCGATGCGCGAGCGCAACGCCGCACCGGCCCTGCTGGCCCGCCGGATGGCGGAGCGGCTCCTCGACTGAGCGCCGCCCCCGCCCCGGGAGGACCGGCGCGGCCCCGGCGGCCCCCGCGTCGGTCGGGCGGGCGGCGGCCCGGCCCGGGGCGGGCGGCGTCTGCGGCGGCGGTGGCACGGGCTCTCCCCCTCTCTCGACTGTCCGGTTCGTCGGTCAGGGCCGGTGCCCGGACCGGGCCACCGGCGGTGCGTCCGCCGCGGCCCTGCCCGCTGTCCCGATGGCGGCGGCGATGACCAGACCCCGCTTGTGCGTGATCGAGACCCCGATGGCCGCGATGCCGCGCTCCCGGGCCCTCAGCGCGGCCTCGCCGCCGAGCCGGACCACCGGCGCCCCGCCGTCGGTGCGCAGGACGCTCACCTGCCGGGGGGTCACTCCCCCGCCGAAGCCCGTGCCGATCACCTTCAGCACGGCCTCCTTGGCCGCGAACCGGCCGGTGAGGAACTCCCGGGCCCGCTCCGCCCCGTAGGAGTCCGCGATCTCCAGCTCCGCCGGCGCGTAGGCGTACACCCGGAACCAGGGCTGCCCGAGCAGCGCCGCCAGCTCGCCCTCCTGGAGGACGTCGACACCGATCCACACGGTCAGCGCACCCCCCGCCGAGGCGGCCGGACGACGCCGGCGCGGACGACGGGCACGGCGCGGACGGCGCCGGCGCGGACCGGGCTCACCGGAGGAACGTGCCCTTGAGCACGCCCTGGAAGACGGCCAGCCGCTGGATGTGCCCGGTGCCCTCCATGAACTCGAAGGCCCGCGCGTCCCGGTACAGCTTGTCGAGCAGCGGATCCGCCAGCAGGGCGCCCGGGCCCAGCAGCTCGGCGGCGGCCAGGGTGCTGCGCTCGGCGAGCTCGGCGGCACGCGTCTTGACCCCGGCGATCCGGTCCGCTCCCGTCCGGCCCGCGTCGATCGCGGCGGCCACCTCGTAGTTCCGGTGCCGCAGCGCGGCGAGGGCGTCCACCAGCTCGTCCAGCCGCAGCCGGTCCGTACCGGTGAGCCCCGGTCGCTCCTCCCGCACGTGGTCCAGCACCGCGCGGACCAGCCCCAGCGCCGTCCCGGCGAGCACCGGACGGAACCGCTGCAAGGTCCGGATGGCGCCGACCAGCCCGCGCCGGCTGGGCTTGAGCGTCTCGTAGCCGAGGATCTGCTCGCGCTCCACCCGGACGTCCTCGAACCAGATCGCGGAGATCCGCGCGCCGCGCAGGCCGACGGTCGGGATCAGCTCGGCCCGCAGGCCGGGCGCCGTGGTGTCCAGCAGCACCGCCTCGATGCCGAGCGGTCCCGGTGCCCGGCGGCAGAACACCACGCCCAGCTGGGCGAAGGCGGCGTTGCCCACGTAGCGCTTGGCGCCGTTCAGCCGGAAGCCGTCCCCGTCCGGGGTGAGCGCCGTCTCCAGTTCGGCGGCGGCGGACCCCTTCTCGGGCTCGGTCAGTCCGAAGAAGGTCCAGGTCGACCCGGGGGCCGCCACGCGCTCGTAGTAGGCCTGCCGCTGCTTGTCGTCACCCAGCGCGGCGACCGCCACGCCGGACATCAGCGGGCCGGGGCAGGCGAGCATGAAGCCCGCGTCTCCATAGCTCAACTCCTCGATGGCAATCGAGTGTTCGAGGCAGGAGCTCATGTCGTAGGTGTGTCCGTCGATGCGCAGCGGCCGCTCCAGGTACTCCACCGGGACGGTGGCCTTGCGCATGATGTCCACCACGGGGAGGTGCAGCCAGCGGTCGATCGCCTCCGGGTCGCGGTCGATCTCCAGACCGATCCCGCGCAGCTCTCCCGCGGACTCGCGGATGTGGGACCTGAGCGCGGCTGTCCGGTGCGGGTCCGGCTCACTCATTCCCGTCCTCGTCTCGTTCTCGGCGGTCCGGCAGGAGGTAGGTGTTGCCCAGCAGTTCGGCGAGGTACAGCAGCCGGCCGGGGCCGTCGGCCTCGAAGCCGCTCGCGCCGTACAGCTTGATCGCGACGCGGCCCGCGTCCACCAGCCCGCGGTGGATCCGGTGGCGGCGCGCGGCGGTGCGGTCGGGGATCGCCAGTAGGTCGGCCGCCTCGGTGAGGGCCAGCGCGACGTCGGCCACCGCGCTCCGCACCAGCTGACGGTTGAGCAGGGTGGCGCCCTCCGAGGTGCGGTCGTTGAGCCGGACCACGACGGCGTCGAGCAGCCCGCGGAGCAGCTCCCGGTGGAGCCGGAGCAGCCCGTCGGCGAACAGCTCCCGGGCCCGGTCCGGCGACGGCACCCCGGGGCCGGTCACGGCGAGCGCGTCGAAGCCGCCCGGCACCGGGGCGCCCTCCGGCAGGCGCCCGGCCGAGGCGACGGCCCAGCCGGCGGCCGAGCTGACCAGCGCGCCCGGGCCTGCCAGCTCGTGGCAAGCGTCGAGCGCGGCGGCGAAGTTCCGCAGGGCCGCCGCGGCCCCGGCGCTACCGGTGCCGGCGCCGCCGGGCGCCGTCCAGGGCGGGGTGTCGACCGGCGGCATCAGAGCGCTCCCTCGCCGGAGGCCGCGGTCCCGGCGGAGTCCGAGGCCAGCACGGCCAGGTGGCTCTCGCCGGAGCGCGGGTCGGTGTCGCAGAGGAGCACCGTGGCGTACCGGTGCTGCCAGGAGCGCCAGTTCCGGGCCAGTGCCAGCCAGACGCTGGTGCAGTAGCTGCCGGGCTCCACCCGGTGCCGGGGGCCGTCCTGGTCCAGCCCCCGCCGGTCGAACCAGGGCCCGGTGACCACCAGCGTGCCCGCCGGGTCCTTGGCGGCCAGCTCCCCGAGGCGGTCGAGGGGCGACTCGGTGGCGGGGATGGTCTCGACCCCCGCCACCCGGGGTCCGCCGGTGGTGCCGAGGACCAGCACCACCCCGGAGTCGACCAGGCCGTTGTCGTGGACCAGGGGGAACCGGGTCGGCAGGGTGGTCTGTTCGAGGACGGCGAGCACCGCCGTGCGGCTCCGGCCGGCCCGCTGGAAGGCGGAGACGACCCGCAGCGCGGTGAACGGTGCGGCCAGGCCCTGCTGGCCGATGCCGAGGTTGTTGGCGGACCCGCCGCCGAGCAGCCGGTCGAGGTAGGGCGCGATGGCGACGAACGGCGTCACGTCCGGCAGTGCCTGCGCCACGATCACCAGGTCGGGCGCGCTGTCCCGGACGCCCTCGATCGCCGCGAGCCGGTCGACCAGGTCGCGGTGGGTGACGTTCGGCGCGGCGCGCAGCAGGTCCGGCGCCACCTCCAGGCCGAAGGGCTCGACCAGGTCGCGGTAGTAGGAGAGCGTCGCCGGGTCCTCGTCGTACGGCCGGCGCGGCGGGGAGACCACCGCGCCGGCGCCCTGGAGGGTCGTGGACATCGCGGTCTCCCTCATGCCCCGTCGGCCTGGGCCAGGACGTAGTCGGTGAGGGTGCCCACCGACTTGAAGTCGTCCATGTCCAGGGCTTCCGGGTCCACCGAGATCTCGACCGTGTCCTCCAGGACCATCAGCAGTTCCAGGACGGATGTGGAGTCCAGGTGCAGGTCCTCGAAGAGCCGGGCGTCCTCGGTGATACCGGTGACGGCCCGCTCCAGGACCTCGCTGAGAGCGGCCTCCACCGCGGACACCACGTTCTGACGTTCCATCTTCCGGTTCACTCCTCTGTGCCGGGGCTGTCGGGGTCTGTCGGGGCTGTCGGGTTGTCGGTGGCTCTGCCACGGTCGCGCGGTCGGGGACTTCGCGGCTGCCGGGGCTGCCGGGAACGGCCGGGAACGGCCGCCGACCGGTCAGTCGAAGTCGACGAGGTGCTGCTTGGCGAGGATCTCCTCGTGGCGGTCCCGCTCCCGGACCAGGTGCGCGGCACCGTTGTGGACCAGGACCTCGGCGGGGAATCCGTGGCTGAGGAAGAGCCCGGGGGAGGCGGTCGGCCCGTAGGCGCCGGAGCGCTCGACGCCCAGCAGGTCGCCGGCCTCGACCGGCGGCAGGGCGACCTTCTTGCCGATGACGTCGTTGGGCGTGCAGAGCGGCCCGGTGACGGTGTACGTGTCGCTGGGCTCGTCCCGGTACCTGGTGAGCGAGCGGATCGGGAAGTTGCGCTTGACGAAGCTGCCGACGCCGACCGCCGCCATGTGGTGGTTGGTGCCGCCGTCGGCGACCACGAAGCGTTCGCCGAGGGACTCCTTCACGTACAGCGCGCGCACCACGTACGTACCGGCGTGCGCGGTCAGGTAGCGGCCGAGCTCGTTGATCAGCCGGCAACCGGGGTGTGTCCGGACGAAGGGCTCGACGACCTCGTTGATGCCGGCGAGGACGGCCCCCAGGTCGAGGTCCTTCTCGTTGTCGAAGTAGGCGACGCCGAAGCCGCCGCCGAAGTCGACGGTCTCCAGCGGGATGCCGAGCGTCTGCGACAGCTCCTCGGCGGTCGCCAGGATCTGCCGGGTGTTGTGCACCAGGTCGTCGGCGTTCAGGAACCGGGTGCCCATGTAGGCGTGGAAGCCGCGGACCCGGACCCGGCGCAGTGCGTCGATCACCGGGCGGGAGCGGCGCAGCAGTTCCGCGTCGATGCCGAACTGGCGCGGTTTGCCGCTCATGGCGAGGCCCGAGCCCTTGGTGTGGAAGTCGGGGTTGACCCGGAGCAGGACCGGCACCTCCGCCCGCCCGGCCTGTTCGGCGATCTCCTCCAGGAGGCGCAGCTCGTCCAGCGACTCGCAGACGATGGCGTGCAGGTTCGCCGCGACGCACGCCTCCAGCTCGGCGCGGGTCTTGCCCGGCCCCAGGAAGATCACGTTCTCCGGCGCGATGCCGGCCCGCTGGACGGTCATCAGCTCGACCAGGGAGGAGATCTCGGCGCCGGCGCCGAGCGAGCCGAGGTAGCCGCAGACGGCGACGTTGGGGTTGGCCTTGAGCGAGAGGAAGACGTCCACCGCGGGGTGGAGCCCCTCGCGCAGCGACTGGTAGACGGTGCGCAGCACCTCGGCGTCGTAGACGAACAGCGGGGTGCCGAACTGCTCGGCGATCCGCGAGACCGGTACCCCCTGCACCCTCAGTTCGCTGGTGTTCATGGCGTCCTTTCGGTGGTGCCGAGACGGTGGAGCGCCTCGGTGGTCCGGCGGTCGAGGTCGCCGAGGCCGTGCCGGTCGGCGGCGAAGAGCAGGGTGTAGAGCCGGCCGTCGAACGGGAGGGAGGTGCCGGCCTGCGCGTTGACCGTGCCGAAGCAGGTGACGACCAGCCCGGTGCCGTCGACGGGCGGCCGGGCGAGGTCCCCGAGGGCGTGGGCCACCTCGTCGAAGGAGACCGGGGCGGAGATCCGCAGTGGGTAGTGCTTCGCCAGCGCGGCCCCGCCCGGGGCGAGGAAGCGCTCGGTGACCTGCCCCTGGTAACTGGACATGTTCAGACGGGCGTTGATCTCCAGGACGGGGTACACCAGATCGTCCTGCCCGAGCAGCGCGTCCACGCCGACCACGCCGAAGAAGCCGTCCTCGAAGAGCCGGGCGCCCAGCCGCTCGGCGGCGGCGACGAGGCCCTCGTACTGGACGGGCGAGAGCGCGGCGGGCATGGCGTGCCCGAGGTGGACACCGCCGGAGGTCAGGGCCTCCTTCGCGAAGTCGAACCTCACCCGCCCGTCCCGGGCGATGGTGAACTGGTAGTTGAGATCGAACCGCTTGGGCAGGAACCGCTCGACGACGACGTGGATCGCGTCGTCCCCGCTGCTCCGCGCGCGGCGGTCGACCATGCGCAGCAGCCGGTCGGCCTTCTTGCGGCTGTCGAGCACGATCAGGCCCTTACCGGAGACGCCGTAGGCGTCCTTGACGATCACCGGCCCGCCGTCGCCCAGCGAGTCATCGAGCGCCCGGTGGAGCTCGCCCACCGTCTCGCAGGTGAAGCCGGGGATCGCCCGCAGGCCGAGCTCCTCGGTCAGCCGGCGGCTGTAGATCTTGCTGTTGACCCGCGCCGAGGTCTCCGGACCGGGCACCGCGGGGCGCAGCCCGGTCCGCCGGCAGATCTCCTGCTCCAGGGGGGAGTTGCCCATCGGCATCAGATAGGCGCCGCCGCCCGCGAGCACCCGCAGCCGGTCCAGCAGCTCCGGGGAGTCGAGGACGGCCCCGCTGGTGCCGTCCTCGCCGGCCGGCGCCCGGGTGATCAGTTCGGTGGGCGCGCCGAGCCCGGTCTTCTCCGCGTACGCGCGGTAGCCGGGATCGAGCGGGCGGTCGAGCAGCAGGTGGTCGGTCGGCTCGGCGAGCAGGGCGCCGAGCTCCTCCATCCGCTGCACGGTCGCGGCGGTGGTGGTGATCCGCGCCGCCGGGAGCCCGGTGTGGCCGCGCGCCCACTGGTTCTCCACCTCGAAGTTGCAGAGCCAGACGAACCGCGCTTCGCGGTCGCCGGTCAGCGCCTCCTTGAGGTCCGCCGTGTAGGCGGTGCCGGTCATCGGGTGCCTCCCTCGCGGTGGGTGATGACCATGGCGCCGAAGGTGGCGCCCAGGCCGACCGAGACCAGGACGTAGTGGCCGCCGTCGACCAGCCGGCCCCGCTCGCGCAGGGTGGTGTAGTTGAGGAACACGTCCGAGGCGAAGCAGTGGCTGTAGAGCGGGATGTTGTCCAGGAAGAAGCGGTCCGGGTCGGCGCCCATCCGCTGGATGGTGTGGCGCCAGGACACCGCGTTGACGTTGTGCGGGATGACCAGGTCGATCTCGTCGAAGCTCAGGCCGGCCCGGCGGACGGACTCCTCGATGACCTCGCCGAGCACGGTGGCGTAGTCCTGGCCGAAGGCGCTGATCTCCTGCGGGGTCATCTCCAGTCCCGCCGCGTAGGCGCCGAGGGTGCGGGTCAGGTACGAGCGCACCTCGTCGCCGGGGCCGCCGACGGTCAGCAGGCAGGCGGAGGCCGCGTCCGCCATCACCGCGCTGTTCGGGATCAGCTGGACCTTCGGGGAGTACGCCCGCTCCCCCGTGACCATCAGCGCGTACGCGCCCTCGGGTGCCTCGGCCCGCAGCAGCTCGCCGGCCAGGTCGATGGCGCCGAGGCTGCTGACGCACGCCTGCTGGGTGAGGGCGAAGGCCTCGGCGTCGTGCAGCCCCAGCTTCGCCCGGATGACCCGGGCGGCGTCGATGTGCGGCGGGGCGAGCGTCTGCATGGTGTGCGCGTAGATGACGTAGTCGACCCGCCGTCCTTCGGGAAGCGCCGCCAGGGCACGGCGGGCCGCGGGAAGCACCAGGTCGAAGAGGCCGGTGCCGGGATCGAACCGCAGCCGGTCGAGGCCGTAGATCTTCCGGAACACGCCCACCTCGGCGCGGCGCAGCCCCAGGCTCTCGGCGAGGTCGTCGATCCGCACGCTCCGTTCGGGGAGGAACGACTCGATCCGCTCCAGTGTGGTCACGCCACCCATCCGGGAACTCCTCTCATCCGCCCGCTCCTCCTCCGCTCGCTCCTCATCCGCCCGCTCCTCCTCCGTTCCCTCCTCATCCGCCCGCTCCTCAGCGGCCGGCGAACTCGGCGCGGACCAGCCAGCTGCGCGCCACGCCCCGGCGGTCGCGGGGCTGCACCTCGTACGGCCAGCGCCCCTGGCCCGCGCCGGGCTCGCCGGGCTCGCGCAGCTCGCGGACCTTCCAGCCGGCACCGGCCAGGAACTCCTCCGGCTCGTCGGTGCCGAAGAGCCAGGGCGTGCCGTCCTCGCGCAGGCCGGCCAGGAAGGCCCTGGAGAAGGGGCTGCGCAGCAGCGCCCGGCTGGCGAAGTCGACGGCCAGCCGGCTGCCGGGGGCCGAGACCGAGCCGAGCACGCCGAGCAGGTGGGAGGCCTGCTCCTCGGTGAGGAAGAACATCAGCCCTTCCGCGACCCAGAGCGTGGGCAGTTCCGGGTCGAAGCCGGCGCGGTGCAGCGCGGGCAACCACTCCGTGGCGAGGTCGGCCGACACCTCGCGGCGCTCCACCGTGGGCTCGGCCCCGAGCGCGGCCAGCCGGGCACGCTTCTCGTCGATGAGGCCGCCGTGGTCGACCTCGTACACCGTGCTGCCGGGCGGCCAGGCCAGCCGGAACGCCCGGGTGTCCATCCCCGCGGCGACCAGGACCACCTGCCGGATGCCGCTGTCCGCCAGCAGCGCCTCGATGCTGTCGTCCAGGTACTTGGTGCGGATGGCGATGAACGGGATCAGGCCGCCGCCGCCGTACTTGTCGAGGAGCTCGAAGCCGCGCGGGGCCGCGAGATCGCGCGCGAACCTGTCCTGGAACATGGCGTCACCGGGGCGCTCGGACTCGACGGCGCGGGCCGCGGCGGTCCACTGGGCCGTGTACGAGACAGCTTCCATGGGGACGGCCTCCTACGGGAGTCGGGCCGGGGTGAAGAAGGCCTTCTCGATCGACGAGAGGGTCTGGAGGTCCTGCATGTCGATGCTGTCGAAGTCGATCTCGACGCCGCTGGCGCTCTCGATCGTGTAGACCAGCTCCACGAAGGAGAGCGAGTCGACGAGGCGGCTCTCGATGAGGTTCTCGTCGGGCTCGATGGATTCCCGGTCCGGGTGCCTGGCCAGGATCCACTCGCGGACCTGGTCGATTCCTGCCGAAGCCATTGCCACTCCTCGGGTGTTGGGGCGATAGGGCGATAGGGCGATAGGGCGATCCGGGCATGCTCGGGCCGTGCCGGATGCGCTCGGGACGTACGGGATCCAGGCGGCCCGTGCCGGATGCGCTCGGGCCGGTGCGGGATCCACTCGGCCCGGTGCGGGATCCACGCGGAGGCTCCGCGGCTCAGGCGAGCTGCCGGGCCGCGGTCCGCACCGCGTCCAGGGCCTCGACCGCGTCGCCGTGGTGCAGGTCGACCAGGACCGAGAGCCACCGCTCCAGGCCGAACGCCACGCAGCTGGTGAAGACGAACTCGTTCTCCGGCCCGCGGATGTCGCAGCGCTCGCCGAAGAAGTTGCGGTGCGTGTTGACGGAGGAGACGGCCAGGTCGCCGACCTGGAACTCGTACTTGACCGGGCTGAGCTTCTGGAGCAGGGCGCGGGCGCCGTCGGCCCGGAAGAACGGGTCGAAGGCGGGCACCTTCTCCAGCCGCAGGGACAGCGCGTCGGCGAACGCGGCGATCCGCTCGGCGAAGGACCCGAGGACCTGCTGCGTGTGCTCGTACGAGCCGAGTGCGACGACCTCGCGCATCTGGAAGCTGAGCAGCCGCCGCAGGCCCTCGTACCGCTCCTCGTTGCGGAAGCAGCGGTTGACCAGGGTGATCAGCGCATCCGCCGCCACGACGGACTTCTCGTAGTACAGGAAGGCGCTGTAGCAGGTCGCGTGGGGCAGGCCGACCTGTGCGCCGCGCAGTGCGGCGGGCGCGAACCGGCCGTCGACGGGCTTGTTCTCGCCGCTCTCCAGGTCGAGTCCGGCACCGACGAGGGCGAGGTGCGGGAAGTTGACGTAGACGTCGAACTTCTCCAGGTCCGACACCGGGTACAGCGGCGGCGGGAGGATCTCGCGGGCTCCGGCGGAGCGGCCCCAGCCGGCGAACGTCCGGTCGAGTTCGAGGAGCAGGTCGGTCTGGTCCGGGTCGAGGATGACCAGTCCGCCGGTGGGGCCGGTGGTTCGGGGGGCGGTGCCGGCCATCAGATGAGCCCCGTCTTCTCTAGGTACTTGGCGGTCTTGCGGTAGACGCTCTGCTCGAACTCGGCGCGCTGCGGGGATTCGAGGAGCTGCCGGCGCAGGCCGTGCGGGTCCTTGATGCCCGCGTCCCGGTACACCTGCGGGCTGTAGAGCGTCTCGAAGCTGTAGGTCATGTAGCGCCGGATGTAGCCGGCGATGTCCCGCATCTCCTCCTCGGTGGAGGTCTGCCGGACGTCGGCGGCCAGCGCGGTGACCAGTTCACGGCCGAAGGCGATGTGCCGCGACTCGTCCTGGTGGTGGATCCGGTTGATCCCGCGGATCGTCTCGTGCAGGCGGTCGTCCAGCGCCATCCGGGAGTTGAAGTGGTCCACCAGCTCCTCGAAGATCAGGATCCGGGCGAAGACCAGCAGGCTCTCCACGTTCGAGCGGGGGATCTCGACGTTCGCACCGACCGGCTGCCGGTAGATCTTCCTGCCGTAGCGCAGGCAGAACTCGGCGAAGAACCACATGTGCTCGTTCTCCTCACCGATGAAGTGGTGGAAGAAGTCCGAGGGCGTCTCGAAGCCGGTGGTGTGAATCCGCTTGGTGACCTCGATGAGAAGTTCCCGGATTCCGTGCACATTGAGGCTGTAGAAGTTGATGCTCTCGTACCGCGACAGTGCGTGGAGCTCCCTTTCGGTGAGCCGCCGGGCGGCCTCGGTACCGTGGGTGGTGGTGAGTTCGGGGCTCATCCACCACATCTCCTCGGGCAGGCTGTCCGGCCATTCGAAGAGTTTGTAGGGGTTGTAGTAGTCATCGATCGACTTCGTGGTCAGACGGTCGAGTATTTCCAGGAACCGGCCGTCCTGGTCGATCAGTTTGCTGACCATGCTGGCGTTGACCTCCGAGTTTCCCCGGCCGCCTCGTGGTGACCGGCGGCTCCAATGCCGTGCCGTTTTCCGGCACTCTTCGAAGGTAGGGAAGTCCCGGCGGGCGCCGCAATGACCTGATGTGGTGTGGCCACATACGGCCATATCGAAGCGGCGACGCCCGCCGGGACCGACGGCACCGGGCCGGTCAGCCGGCGGCGCCCCGGACCGGCAGGAGTCCGGCCTGGACGGCGGCCGCGCCCGCCTGGAACCGGCTCTCGGCGTTCAACTCGTCCATGATGGTGGCGAGGTGACGGCGGAAGGTGCGCGAGGACATGCCGATGCGCCGGGCCACCACCTCGTCCTTGAGCCCCGAGGCGAGCAGTTCCAGGATGGCGCAGCGGACCTCGTCCAGGGTCTCGCCGTACCTGACCACGTTCGAGTCGATGTCCGTCCCGGACGCCCAGGCGTGCTCGTAGGAGCGCACCAGCCGGGCGACGATGGCCTGCTCGTAGACGACGGTGACGCCCGCGTCGTCGCCCCCGGGGTCGGCCAGGAAGGCCACCTCGCCACCCACGATGACCAGGCGCTCGAAGGCCTGGGTCGAGGTGCGGACCCGCGCGCTCGCCTCGGCCAGCGTCCGCAGGCTGCCGCGTGAGGCCAGGCTGCTGCGGGCGGTGTGCGGGTACAGGACCTGAATCGGGACCCCGGGCGGCAGCGCCGACAGGCCCAGCACGTGCGAGTCCTGCCCCTGGACCGGGGCGAACGGCTCCATGACGAGGATCTCGGACGGGCGGTCGCGCAGGGCGTCCGCCATCCGCAACCCGGTCTGCTCCCGGTCCAGCCCGCTGAGCACCGGCTCCCTCCGCAGCCGGGTGCGCTGGAGGCTGCTGTAGGTGTCGGCGAACGAGCCCAGCGTGTCCTGGAAGTCCGTCAGTTCACGGCGCTTCTCGCGGATCGTCTGCTCCAGCGGCATGAGCAGTTCCAGTTGGGCGATCTCGGGGCTGCGCGCCACGAAGCGCCCCTGCTCCTGGCAGTACCTGACGAGCTTCAGGCAGCGCAGGGCGGCGAGCGCCTGTTCCGCCCGCTCGGCCGTGATGCCCAGGTCGGTGGCGAGCTCGGGGAGGGTCACCCCCTTGGCCACCAGCAATCGCTCGTAGACCCGGACCGCCAGCTCCTCGTCGATCGAGCACAGTCCCCGCTTCACGCTCTGTCTCCGTCCGCTCGTCCGGTGGATCCGACACCCAGATCCGCGGTGATCGTCGCGACCACCGCGGCCAACTGCTGATCGAGGAAGAAGTGGCCACCGGGGAAGGAGGTGAGCCGGAACTCCCCTGTGGTGTGGCCCTTCCAGCCGAGCGCCGCCGCCGGGTCGAGATACGGGTCGGCGTCCGCGAACAGGAAGGTGACCGGACAGGTCACGGTGGTGTCGGGCCGGGCGGTGTAACGGGAGTTGGCCCGGTAGTCGTTGCGGATGACGGTCAGGATCGACTCGCGGTACTTCGGGCGGTCCAGCAGCCTCGCCGGGATCCCGCCCAGCTCCCGGAGTTCGTCCAGGACCTCGTCGTCGCCCCGGGGGATGTTCAGGCCGAGGCCGGCGGACGGCGAGCGGCGGCCCGAGACGAACAGCCGCACCGGCGCCCGCCCGGCCGCCTCCAGCCGGCGGGTCACCTCGAAGGCGACGACCGAGCCCATGCTGTGGCCCAGCACGGCCAACGGCAGGTCGTCGAAGCCGAGCAGTTCGGTGCCGATCCGGTCGGCCAGCGCGCCGATGTCGTCGATCCCGCGCTCCCCGGACCCGCCGCGCCGCCCGGGGTACTGGACCGACAGCGCCTCGACGCCGCCGGGAAGGGCGGCCGAGAGCCGGCGGTAGGTGCCCGCCGAGGCCCCGGCGTGCGGGCAACAGACCAGGCGCAGCCCGGCCTTCGGTGCGGGGTCGAATATCTGGATCCATCCCGTGTTATTGGTCAAGCCTTGTTCTTCCATCCCAGTTGTCCCGTCCTATCCGATCACTGGGCAGCGGAGACGCAAATGATTGACGCAGGCGTGGAAGTTCTTCGGTGAGGAGAGTCGGCAGAAGGCAGGTGCGGCGCTTTCCTCGGGCCGTGATCGCCGTCGGGGCGGAGTCGACGGCGGCAACTCGCGTTCTCCATGGTGAGGGCCGCAACACGGTTCGCGGCGACAGCAGTTGCCAGGACGTCAGCTTACCTTGCGCCACTTTCATGTCAACCAATCAGAGTCCGTGTGCGACGTGTTCTCCGTGGGACTGCTGGTGAGGATTGGAAGGCCACGAAGGAACACGCACCATCCTGCCCGGACGCACCCGGGAGGCGCCTCGACCACCTCTTTCGCGACCGCCCGCCCCCGGGATCGCGGTCCGTACCGCAACGAAGCGGTGGCGAAGGCCATTCACCTCTATGACAGAGATATCTCGACGGCGCACATCGCCTATCCGCGGAACGGCCCCGCGAAGTCCGCCCCTGCACCACCCGGAGGCCTGCACGGCCTTCTTCGGCGTCAAGCCCGCGTACTTCTTCGGTGACGAGGTCGCAAAGGAGGCCGATTCGGCGCCGTCGAGGTGGCTCCGCCGGTCGGCCCTGTCGGCACTGTCGGCCCTGTCGGCACTGTCGGCACTGTCGTCAGCGGCGGCAGCGGCGGCAGCGGCGGCCGCTGCCCGGCGGCCTCACTCCGCGGCCGAGGACACCGGTGCGGCAGGCGGCTCGGCGGGCGCCGTGCGGCCGTCCGCCCGGCCCGAGATCCAGGCGAGGCCGGCCGCCGACACGGCGAAGGCCGCCGCGACCGGGAGCAGGTGCCCGGCGGAGCCGAACGCCTTCAGGCCGACCGCCCCGAGGGCGCTGGACAGCGAGACCGCCAGGTACAGCACGGCCGCGTTGAGCGAGACGACGAGGGACTCGGAGCCCGCCGGGGCGAGCGCGATGATCCGCTGCTGCTGCGGCGCGGTCAGCGACCAGGAGGCCACCCCGCAGAACGCCACCGACACCAGCGCGGCCGCGAACGAGCCCCGGGCTTCCAGCATCGCCAGGAAGACGGCCGCGAGCCCCAGGGTCGCGGTGATCACCACCTTGCGCGGCCCGTACCGGTCGGCGAGGTGCCCGGCCATCAGGTTCCCGGCGGTGCCGGCCACCCCGAAGACCAGCAGCAGCAGCGACACCCGCGCACCGTGTCCCCCGACGGCCGGCGCGAAGACGGAGCTGATGTACGTGTAGGGGAGGTAGACGCCGACGAAGGCCAGCAGGGTGCAGGCGAGCACGCCGGCCACCCGCCGATCGGTGAGCGGGGACAGGCGCCGGCGCAGCCCGGCCGCGGTGCCGAGCCTGATCTCGGGCAGTCGCAACGCGATCACGGCGGCGACCGGGACGGCCAGGGCGGTGACGAACCACATCGTCGCCCGCCAGCCGATCGCGTCGCCGAGGGCGGTGCCCAGCGGCGCGCCGAGGGCGAGCGAGGCGGTCAGGCCCACGGTCACGATGGCGATCGCCCGGCCGCGGTGGCGCTCACCGGCGAGCGCCGCCGCCGTGGCGCCCGCGTTCGGAGTGAACATCGCCGCACCGGCCGCCGCGATCACCCGCGAGGCCAGCACCAGCCCGTAGCCGGGGGCGACCGCCGTCACCACGTTGCCCACCCCGAACACCAGCAGCGCCGTGACCAGCACGGTACGCCGTGACCAGGTGCCGGTCAGCGCCGCCAGAACCGGGGAGAGCACCGCGTAGGCGAGGGCGAAGACACTGACCAGCTGGCCCGCCGCGGCGACATCGACGTGCAGTGAGCCGGCGATGTCGGGGAGCAGGCCCGCGATGACGAAGGCGTCGGTGCCCACGGCGAAGGTACCGAGGGCCAGGAGCGTCGCGGCGGGTCCCCAGGGGGCCGCCAGGGACGCGTCGGCGGGGTCGGTCACGGTGCGACTCCTGGTTCGATGATCGGCGTCTGTTACGACCGGCATCGTAACGGTCGGGGACTCCCCCACTGGTGCCGACAGCCCGGCCGACCGTCGGGTTCCGGCCAAATGCCCGTCGGAGAAGTTCCGTTGAAGCCTTCGACGGCCGACGACCACGCGGCGGGGTCGGTCACGGTGCGACTCCCCCGCGGCGGCCGAAAGACGCCAGAAAGGTCGATGTCCATCGGACAAGACGACTACTATCGAAGCACGGAGAGCCTCCTGCCGAGCGGCCCGGGCGGATGGGTATCGTCGGCACCGGTGCACGGCCGCACCGACGAGCAGGGTGGAGCGGATGAACGCGATCGAGGAGACCTGGCTGCCACAGCCCGACCTGGCGGCGGTGGACATCGGCACCGTGCTCCAGGCGCTGGCCGATCCGGTGCGCCTGCAGATCCTCCGGGCGCTCGACGCCTCCGCCGAGGAGTCGTGCACGTCGCTGGACCTCCCGGTCAAGCGCTCGACCGTCTCGCACCACCTGCGCACCCTGCGCGAGGCCGGTGTCGTGGCGACCAGGCTGGTCGGCAACATGCGGCTCAGCCGGCTGCGCCGGGACGACCTCGAAGCCCGTTTCCCCGGACTCCTGACCTCGATCCTCACGGCCGCCCCGGCGACCGCCCCACCGGCCGTCCCGACCGGCTGACCCGGCGGGCCCGGTGATCCGGACCGCCACCGCACCGCCGCGCCATCGCGTCCACCCAACCGCCCCACCGGCGAGAAGGAGCACAGCATGGGCCGCTACGCCCACCTGGCGTACACCGACGAGGTGCGCCTGGTCCAGAAGGAACAGGGAAGCGAGTTGTCGGCCATCCGCCAGCTCGCGCACGGCGACGAGCCCGAGGAGCTGACGGACGCCGAGACCGACTTCATCCAGTCCCGCGACGGGTTCTACCTGGCCAGCGTCAGCGAGACCGGGTGGCCGTACGTCCAGTTCCGCGGCGGCCCGCCCGGCTTCGCCCAGGTCGTCGACGAGCGGACGATCGCCTTCGCCGAGGTGCGCGGCAACCGCCAGTACATCAGCACCGGCAACATCCGCGCGGACGGCCGGGTGGCGCTGTTCTTCATGGACTACGCCCGCCAGGCCCGGCTGAAGCTCTTCGGCCGGGCTTCGGTGCAGGACCTGGAGACGAATCCGGAGCTCGACCGGCGCCTGCTCGCCACCCGGACCGGGGGGCGGGTCGAACGCCTGATGACCATCCACGTCGAGGGCTACAACTGGAACTGCCCCCAGCACATCACCCCGCGCTTCTCCGAGGCCGAACTCCGGCCCCACCTCGACCAGTTGCAGGACCGGCTGGCCGCATTGGAGGAGGAGAACCGCCTCCTGCGGACGCAACTGGAGCAGCGCGCCGGGTAGACCCGCCCGAAGGTGCGCGGACCCGAGAACGCCGCCCCTCCTTTACTCCGGCGCCTTTCACCTGCATCTCCTCTGCTGACCGGATGGCCGGCATGGCTCTGCGTGTGCGGTCAGGACGGCAGGGTGACCGACTGGGCGCGGTGGAAGACGTTCTTCTCGTCCCAGGTCTTCTTGGCCTTCAGCAGTCGGGCGTAGTTCTGCTCGTTATCACGCGGTCGGCGTCTCCGCGCAGCCCAGGGGCGCGATCCATCATCCGGGGTCAGCAAAAGGTCAGCAAGACCCGGGGGTCAGCCAGCATGGCAAGCACACGTCTCATCCGCGGCCACCCTCACGAACCACCTCCTGCCTACCCTTGGCAGCCGCCGCATGAGCACCTTCGACCACAAGGTCGTGGAAGGGTTCCTCACCGGCGGCGGCCGCTTCTTGGAACTGGACCACTGGCTCAAGCCCTCGTGCCCGGGGCCTTTCCCAGGGCGCACCCATGCGTGAGCGAAAACGTACCTCTGTGCCGTGCCACTCGTTGGTACTTCTGTAGCGGTCGCGAGCATGGGACGGGGAGACTGGCGATGGGTGACGTAGCGGCGCTGGACGGTCCACAGGAGGTGGAGACGGTGGTCATCGGCGCCGGCCTGTCGGGAGTGGCTGCCGCCGTCACCGTCCTCCGGGCCGGCCTCGACGACGTCGTCGTCCTGGAAAGCACCGACCGGCTCGGCGGCACCTGGCGCGACAACACCTACCCCGGATGCGGCTGCGACGTGCCGTCGTTGCTGTACGAGTACTCCTTCGCGCCCGGGCCCTGGACGCGCACCTTCGCCACCCAGCCGGAGATCCTCGCCTACCTCCGGAGCACCGCGGCTAGACACGGCATCGACCATCTGATCCGCTACAAGACCGAAGTCAGAGGCGGCCATTGGGACGCCACGAAGGGACGCTGGCTGCTGGAGACCTCGGCGGGGACGTACGCCGCCCGGGCAGTCATCGTCGCTACCGGCTCCTGGAACCGGCCCCGCCACCCCGACCTGCCCGGACTCACGGCCTTTCCCGGTGACATCTTCCACTCCGCCCGATGGGACCACGACGTCCAGCTGGCCGGCCGCCGTGTGGCCGTCGTCGGTAACGCTGCCTCCACCGTGCAGTTCCTACCGGACCTTCAACGCCACGCGGCGAGCGTCGACATCTTCCAGAGCACCGCCCCGTGGGTGCTACCCAAACCGGACGTATCCCTGCCCGAAACCGTACGCCGCCTGCTCCAACGCAGCCCCGCTGCCCGGCGCTTCGCGCGCGCCGCGCAGCTGGCGGCGCAGGAGACCATCGGCCTGGCCCTACGCCATCCGCACCTGCTGCCGCCACTCGAAGCCGCAGCGCGCCTGCACCTGCGCCGCTCGGTGCCCGATCCCGACCTGCGCAGGTCCCTCGCCCCTGGCAACCGCCTCGGCGCACGACGCCTGCTCACCTCGGACACCTACTACAAGGCCGTCGCTCGGCCGCACGTGCGCCTGCACCCCACCAGGGCGTCGCATATCGAGGGCGACGAGATCGTCGGCGACGATGGGCGGAGGGCGGCGGCGGACGTCCTCATCCTGGCCACCGGCTTCCACATCGGTGAACTGGCAATCGCCCCAAAGCTCTATGGCCCGCGCGGCCAGAGCCTGGCGGACGCCTGGCGCGCGGGGCGCCATGCCTATCTGGGCACCACCGTCAGCGGCCACCCCAATCTCTTCCTGCTCCTAGGACCGAACCTGCTCAGCGGCACCACCGCCGTGCCCACCATCCTCGAAGCGCAACTCCGGTATGTGACGGCCGCCCTCACCCATCTGCGCCGCAGCGGACAGGCAGCGATGGACGTCCGCCAGGAAGTCCAGGACGCGCACAACACGGCCCTGCAGGCAGCCCTCACCACGACCGTCTACGCCACCGATCCGACCGGCTACTACTTCACCCCGCCAGGTCTGAACACCTTCTGCTGGCCGTGGTCCACCCGCCGCCTGCGTCGCGCGCTCCATTCCTTCGACCCCTCCGTCTACACCTGGTACCCGCCCGGTCCGGCCGCACTGCCACTCCCGACCCAGCGCACGAGGAAGGTGCCCGCTCCGTATGTCGACCCGAGCTGACACACCAGCGGGCCAGGGGCTGATGCTGCTCTACGGCGGCTTCGACGGCTCGTCCGAGACCACCGCGACCATCGGCCACGAGGTCGTAGCCGCCCTCGAAGCGGTAGACCTCCCCGTCGAGTGAGACCTCGACCCCGGCCGGGCCCTCATCATCACGCCCCTGGCCTGGCGGCGCCTGGTCGGATAGAGAACCTCGTCAGACCTTTCGGCAGCACGTCAGAAGCACCGTGAAGTCAGCTGCGACGCGCTGCTGCGGCGCGAGGGCCCTCATGCCGTCAGAGGCAGGTGGACGGGGGCGGGATGCGGGCCAGAAGTTGGTGAGCGGCTCCGGGCAGGTGCGCGGGGATGTCGTCCGGGTACGCGGGTCCGGACGGGCCCGTGAGCGCCCGTACCGCGCCAACCATGGGTGCCAACGGTGTTGTCAGGTTGAGCGGTGTCCTTCTTCGGTGGCGTGATCATCTCATGGGACCGTGCGACTGTTGCGGCCCGAAGCAGGCGGAACTACCCGGCGGTCGCTCTTCTACCTGCCGCTTGAGCTGATTTCATCGGGGTGAAGTAGAGCCACGGATTCGGTCTGTTGGGGAGCCGCTGGTTCTTCGGTGAGTTCGGGAGCCAGTAGGTGTGATGGTGTGGAACATGCCGCTTTCGGAGTAATCGCGGTGGCTTGGGCCGTTCGGCCGTCACGCCGTGCCTGTTGATCACGGTCCAGGTCAGGGAGACCGCTGGTGCCCAGGTCACGTGAGTGGCTGTTCGAGAGGATCCGCCAGGCTCACCGCGAGCAGGGGCTGTCGGGACGGGAGCTCGCCGCGCGGTTCAAGGTGTCGCGGAACACGGTGAAGAAGGCGTTGGAGTCGCCGGTGCCGCCGAAACGCAAGTCGCCGCCGCCGCGCAAGAGCGTGCTGGAGCCGGTGAAGGGCGTCATCGACGCGATGCTGCGCGAAGACCTGGACGCGCCCGCGAAGCAGAAGCACACGGTCCCACGGATCATCGAGCGCCTGGCCGCGGAGCACGACTTCGAGCTGGCCCGGAATCCGCAGCCGCCTGGCGGACCTTCGTGCCCGGTGTCGAGCCGCGGCGGTGCCGGCCGAACCACCACAACCGCCGTCGGCACCTTCTGGCTCGACCGCCTCGTCAAACGGCTGCCCGTCGGCCTGGACCGGCTCCGACAGGACCGCATCCTCGAAGAGGCCGCCGCCACCGGAGCCGACCCCCTGCATCTCGCCCACGTCTTCGCACTCAGCGCCAGGGCCAGGGCCAGCCTCCGTTACGCCAATGCCGCTTCCGAGTCTGCCGCAGAACAGACCGAAAGAAGGCCCTGAGCAGCCACTTCGACGCCTCGCTGGCAGCACGGTTCATTGGTCCGTATCTGGCGATCGGCAGGTACGGACCGGGGCCACCGCTCCAACAGGCCTGGCCTTGTTCGACATCCCACCCCGAGGGTGATGTCACCGAACGGAATAGCTACTCCCAGGGGTTGTTGCCCGACTCCCATTCCGCCGCCTCGTCTTTGTCGTGCAGGAAGCGCGGGTCCGCCATGCCCTGGAGCGAGCTGTCGCTGATCGGCCACTGCTGCCACTCGTCGCGCAGCAGCTTGAGCAGGAACTCGGCCATACCGCACGGGTACACCGACCATTCGAGGTTAACGCGCGAGTACACCGCGACCGGCCATCGGTCCGGGTCCGGATCCGTCGTGATCCAGCACAGCGTGTCGGCCGCGGCTGTCCCACCCCATATGAGCAGGTCCTCCAGCCGATGCTGGCCCCTGTCGGCGGGAGCCCACTGGTTCGCCGCGTAGTCCGCGAGCGCTGCCTCCGAGAGCCTTGAGACCGTGATTACCTGCAGCTCGTTCGAAGTGACGGCGGGGATGTGAACGCCGACCATTTCCTCGATCGAACCGCTGCCGAAGGCTGCGACGAAGGCCCGGTAGTCAGCTGGGAATGACGTTCCGTAGACCCTCTCCGCCGCACTCCAGTCGACAGTGTCCCCGCAGGTGGGCCCGATGCACGACAGCACTTCTCCGATGCTCGCCATGGCGGCGATTGCGGCGGACTGGTCGTCATTCACGCTACGGCTCCCATCGGGTCGGGGCGTCCTTGCCCATGTTGTGCCATTGTCCATCCTTCAGTCGTACCGGGTTCCGCACCCCAGGAGGACAGGACCCGAAGACTGCTCACGACCACACACCGGCCCTAGTGCTGCAACGGTGCTTACCGTGACTACTGTTGGGTTCGCTCGTTGGGCTGTTCATGGGTGGGGACATATCCGAGGTCGATGCTCGTCGGTGGTCAGA